>NZ_JBANBA010000140.1:0-19950 GCF_059803475.1 Bradyrhizobium sp. UFLA05-89
TGGTCTTTCTGGCGCAGAGCCCACCAGGCTGCCGCTCAACGCGCCCACTTCAAATCAAAAAAGCAACTGTAATGCTAAGGCTATCGGCGTCGGAGTCCGCCTGGGCAAGCCCGCAATGAACCGCTTCGTTCACCGCATCATCATGGCCGTGCTGCTGGCCGCGGCACTGGCCGTCATCTGGAACGTGCTCGGCGGGCGATGAACCGGCACCGGCGAGTTCGCCGGTGCTATTCGCGTTCAGGAGATCTCAGCGCCGCGCGAAGGCGCCGCTCGGCTCATCGCCTTCCTTGCGCAGCAGCGCGTCGACGCTGATCGGGCCGCCGCCGGCCGCGGAGATGTACAGACAGGCGAAGCAGAACAGGATCGCTGCGGTGCCGCCGTTGAGCAGCGGCAGGAACACCGGCGAGCCGCTCTTGAACATGTGGCCGAGGAAATAGGCGAAGGCCATTTCACCCGACAAGACGAACGCCGAGATCCGCGTGAACAGGCCGATCATCAGGGCCGCACCGAGCACGAGCTCAAGCGCACCGGCTGCGTAGATCAGCGGCGGGATGTCGGCGAAGTAGGGGACCGCGGGAAACTTGAAGATCTTGGCGATGCCGTACTGAAACAGCAGCAGGCCGGTGATGAAGCGAAACAGGCTCAGCAGAGCCGGTTGAAAGCGAGACAGTGAATTCATGATTTGCGCCCTTCCATCCAAATTCCATGCGACTTGAATCGCATCCGGTTCCACCCTGCAAGACAGGGACCATCAATTTGCGCTGACATTTTCGTCATGACAGACAAAACACCGCAAGCGTGGCTTTGAGCCTGAGGATTTGCACATTTTGTTGCCGGAACACATGCATTCGCCGTCCGTAGTTCTCCGGTGACAACGGGGAGTGCAGGTTACCTCCGGTACACCTAGCGCCGCAAGGCGGGTACAACCAGAAAGGGAATCATCCCGAGCATCACGCTCGCAAGTGCGAAGGCGAGCAGCGGATTGTAACTCTGGGTCGCGTCGTGGATCAGACCGCCGCTCCAGGAGCCGAATGCCGAGCCAAGCCCGCTGCCGATCGAAATGCTGCCGTAGATCGTGCCGACGCGCTTGCCTCGGAAGATCTTCATCGCGGTGGCGGAGATCAGCGGTCCCCGCGAGCCCATCATGCTGCCGAAGCAGACGACGAAGCCGGTGAGCAGGAGGGTGCTCGGATTGTACTGCAACAGCCACAAGAGGATGATGCCGAGGATCGAGATCGCGTAGCTCAGCAGCACCGAAGGCCTGCGACCGATCAGGCCATCGAGCGCGGACACGCCGAGCATGCCGAACACCAGCACGACGCCGGAAAATCCCCAGGCGGTTGCGGCCTGCAAAGGCGGGAAGCCCGCATCGATCAGATAGGCGACGATCTGGGCCGCGATGGAGTACATGCCAACCGCGGTGAAGAAGAAGGTCGAGAACAGCGCCCAGAACGCGTGATGACGCATCGCGCGCAGAAGCGTCCAGCCTTCGTCGACGAAATCGGGATCGGTCCTCTTCACGACATGCGGCGACCCCGTGGCAAACATCCGCCACGGCAACAGCAGCAGTGGAAGCAAGAGGCCGAGCGCTGCGAAGCCGAACATCTCGTAGGTGCCGCGCCAGCCGACATGGTCGATCAGGATCTGCGAGATCGGCAGGAGCACGAGCACGCCCCCGCCCATCGCCGAGTAGACCACCGACATCGCGGTCGGCAGGCGCGGGCCGAACCAGCGGCCGAGCAGGATCGAGTTCGGCACGATGCCGATGAACGCGATGCCGACGCCGACGCAGAGACCGATCGAGAGCTGGAACTGCCAGAGATAGTTTGCGTGCGCCGCGATCAGGAAGGCGGCGCCAAGCAACAGCAGCCCAAGCGCATAGACGCTGCGCGGCCCGGAATGGTCGAACAGGCGTCCGACGAACGGCGCGGTGAGGCCGCTTGCGAGCCAGGTCAGCGAATAGACCGAGACGATCTGAGCGCGATCCCAGCCAAAGCTCTCCGAGATCGGCTTCAGGAACACCGTGAAGCTGTCGCCGAGCCCGCGTCCGAGCACAGACAGTGTGAAGCATAGCGCGAGCACGACGAGGGCAGTGCGCACATGCGCACCCGACTGTGCTGCGGCATTTCCTCTGCCGTCCGCCTTGGGCGTGTTCTGATCCATTGCCCGTCAGGGAGCGCGTTTCCACGCGCCCTGGCAAGCAGTGAAAAGCTCATACGCCTATGCGGGCTTGACGAGGACGTGCTTCTTCTTGCCGAGCGAGAGCTTGATCACGCCCTCCGGCGTGAAATGGGCCGGCGTCAGCGTCATCTTCTCGTCGGTGACGGATTCGTCGTTCACCCTGAGACCGCCACCCTTGATCTGACGCCGCGCTTCGCCGTTGGAGACGACGAGGCCCGCCTTGACGAAGGCGTTGAGCACGCCGAGTCCGGCCTCCAGCTCGCCACGCGGAATTTCGACAGTGGGGAGCGTCTGCGCCAGCGCGCCTTCCTCGAACGTTCGTCGCGCGGTCTCGGCCGCTTCATTTGCCGCGTCGCGGCCGTGCAGCAGCGCAGTCGCTTCCGTCGCGAGCACCTTCTTCGCCTCGTTGATCTCCGAGCCCTGGAGCGCCTCAAGCTTCCTGACCTCGCTCATCGGCAACGTCGTGAACAGTTTTAAGAACTTGCCGACGTCGGCGTCCTCGGTGTTGCGCCAGTACTGCCAGAAATCGTAAGGGCTGAACTGGTCGGCGTTGAGCCACACTGCGCCTTGCGCGGTCTTGCCCATCTTGGCTCCGGAGGCGGTCGTGAGCAGCGGCGTCGTCAGTGCGAAGAGTTGCGGCGATCCCATGCGGCGGCCGAGATCGACGCCCATGATGATGTTGCCCCACTGGTCGGAGCCGCCCATCTGCAATCGGCAGCCGGCGCGCTGCGAGAGCTGCACGAAGTCGTAGGCCTGGCAGACCATGTAGTTGAACTCGATGAAGCTCATCTCCTGCTCGCGCTCGAGGCGCAGCCGCACGGAGTCCATGGTCAGCATGCGGTTGACCGAAAAATGCTTGCCGACATCGCGCAGCATCTCGATCCAGTTGAGCTTGGTCAGCCACTCCGCATTGTCGAGCATGACGGCGTCGCTGGCGCCGTCACCGTAGCGCAGCACCTTGGCGAACACGCCGCGGATCGAGGCCTTGTTGGCCTCGATCTCGGCAATCGTCCGCATCGCGCGCGTCTCGTCCTTGCCGGAGGGATCGCCGACCATGGTGGTGCCGCCGCCCATCAGCGTGATCGGCTTGTTGCCGGACTGCTGGAGCCAGTGCAGCATCATCATGGTCAGGAAGTTGCCGATATGCAGCGATGGAGCGGTGCAATCGTAGCCGACATAGGCCGTCGCCTCGCCCTTGGCGGCGAGCGCGTCCAGCCCCTCGAAATCGGAGCACTGGTGGACGAAGCCCCGTTCCTGCAAAATATTGAGGAAATCCGATTTAAATGCACTCATCTGTCGACGGCTCTGATCATTCTTATTTTACGGTAATTGCGGCCAGTGGCGGAACCCGGAAGGAACGGACTGCCGCGTCGCAGCGCGCTGTGGCATTATAAGATGTGCTTGTTTGATACAAGCCAGGCGTCGGGGTAGGAAGACGTCGAGGCTTACGGGATGATGTTAACCGCACTCGGTCTGATGAGCGGGACCTCGCTTGACGGGGTGGACGTTGCATTGATCGAAACGGATGGAAAGCAGATCAAGGCGTTCGGGCCGTCCGGCTACCGGCCTTACAGCAATGCCGAGCGCAGCCTCTTGCGCCGGGCGCTCACCGAGGCTGTCCATTTGCCGCGGCGCGATGCCCGGCCGGGGGTTCTGGCCGAGGCTGAGCGTGTGGTGACGCTGGCCCATGCCGAGGCGGTCGCCGCCTTCACTGCTCAGAACCGGATGAAGCCGGAGGAGATCGACATCGTCGGCTTCCATGGCCAGACCGTGCTGCACCGGCCCGAGCGGCGCTTGACGGTGCAGATCGGCGACGCGTTGGCGCTGGCAAAGGCCATCCACATCCCGGTGATGCATGATTTCCGCGCCGCCGACGTCGAGGCCGGTGGGCAGGGCGCACCCTTCGTGCCGGTCTACCACCGGGCGCTGGCGCAATCGTTGGAGCGCGAGGGACCGATCGTCGTCGTCAATATCGGCGGCGTCTCCAACATCACCTATATCGACGGCAACGATACGCTGATCGCCTGCGATACCGGTCCCGGCAACGCGCTGCTCGACGACTTCATGTACCGGACCATGAACCAGACCTTCGACGCGGAAGGAAAGTTCGCCGCGCTCGGGAAGGCGGATGAAGCCTGGATCGCGCGGGCACTTGAGCTGCCGTTCTTTGCACTACCGCCGCCGAAGTCGCTCGACCGCAACGATTTTGCCGCCCTGAAGCTCGGCGACGCGCAACCGGCCGATGGGGCGGCGACGCTCACCGCATTCACGGCCGCCGCGATCGCCCGCGTCATTCCGCTGCTGCCGCGGCGGCCGAGGAGCTGGATCATCTGCGGCGGCGGCGCGCGCAACCTCACGATGCTGCGCATGCTGCGGGAGCGGGTGGGATCGGCGACGGTGCAGGCCGCCGAGACGCTCGGCTGGGCCTCCGATGCCATCGAGGCGCAGGCTTTCGGCTTCCTGGCCGCGCGTGGCATGAAGGGACTGCCGCTATCCTACCCGGCCACCACGGGCGTGCCGATGCCGATGACGGGCGGGGTGATCGCAAGGCCTTAGGTCACGGGCGGTTGATGCAAATGCATCGATCTTGACTCGTTCATGCAGATGCATATATGTTGATGCAGTTGCATCGAACCCGGGATCTCCGTCATGGCCGCGGCCCTCAAACTGATCAGCCACAAGCTTTGCCCTTATGTGCAGCGCGCCGTGATCGCGCTGACCGAAAAGGGCGTGCCGTTCGAGCGGATCGACATCGATCTCGGCAACAAGCCGGACTGGTTCCTGAAGATCTCGCCGCTCGGCAAGGTACCGGTGCTGGTGGTCACGACCGCGCAAGGCGAGGTCGCGCTGTTCGAGAGCAACGTGATCTGCGAGTACATCGAGGAAACGCAAGGAGGCCGCAAGCTGCATCCGGCCGACGCGCTGAGGCGCGCCGAACATCGCGCCTGGATGGAGTTCGGCTCCGCGATCCTCGGCGATCTCTGGGGCCTGGAGACCACGACTGATCCGGCGGTCTTTGACAGCAAGCGTCAGGCGTTGTCGGTCAAGTTTGTCCGCGTCGAGGCCGCGCTGGGCGCGGGCCCGTTCTTCGCCGGCGCATCATTCAGCCTGGTCGACGCCGTGTTCGCGCCGATCTTCCGCTATTTCGACGTGTTCGATGAGCTCGCCGAGCTCGGCATCTTCAAGGATTTGCCGAAGGTTGGCGCATGGCGAGCGGAGCTTGCCATGCGTCCGAGCGTTCGCAGCGCGGTGGGGGCCGATTATCCGCAATTGCTGCGCGCGTTCCTGGTGCGCCATGACGCGCATCTGTTGAAGCTTGCCGCGTAAAGCGCGCCTGAGCCTTCACAGCTCCGCGGCCATTTTCGCCAGCGTCGCAATCGTGTTCATGTTGCGCGCAGTGCCAGCCTTGGCGGCGGGGATGACGAGCTTCGACGTGCCCATGCCGTCGCCATAATGCACGTAGATCTCGCGGCGACCGAGCCGGACTTCCTCATCCTTCTGGCCGCGGATGCCCGTAAGCGTGTCTGCGGGCGGCGCCTTGTCGAGGAAGATCGCCATGGTGCGGTTCGGCGCAGCTTTCGGAAAGGGATTGTCGGCCGCAACCTGCGCCATCTCTTTTGCGCTGCGCACGAGCACGCCGACCATCGCGCCGGCGTAGCCGTGCAAGCGCTTCTCCAGCGCGGCCTTGATCGCGCTTTCGGACTTGCGGCTGGTGAACACCACATTGCCGCTGGCGATGTAGGTGCGCACGGCTGCAAAGCCGAGCTCCTCGCACATCGCCTTGAGCTCGCTCATCGGCAGCTTGCCGGTGCCGCCGACATTCACGGCACGCAGCAAGGCGACGAAGGAGCCCATTTTGGCAGGCCTCTAGCGCACGTTGGCGAGCCGCATGTCGAGATAGGCGGTGATGGTCTCCATCAACGGCTCGAGCTTGCCGTCGAAGAAATGGTTGGCGCCGGGGATGACCTGCTGGTCGATCACGATGCCCTTCTGCGTCTTCAGCTTCTCCACCAGCGTGTTGACGTCCTTGGGCGGCACCACCGCATCCTTTTCACCGTGGACGATAAGCCCCGAGGACGGGCAGGGCGCGAGGAAGGAGAAGTCGTAGAGATTGGCGGGCGGGGCGATCGAAATAAAGCCCTCAACCTCGGGGCGGCGCATCAAAAGCTGCATGCCGATCCAGGCGCCGAAGGAGAAGCCGGCGACCCAGCAAGCGCGCGCTTCGGGATTGATGGTCTGAGCCCAGTCAAGCGCTGCTGCTGCATCGGACAATTCGCCGGTGCCATGGTCGAACGAGCCCTGGCTGCGGCCGACGCCACGGAAGTTGAAGCGCAGCACGGAGAAGCCGCGATGTGCGAAGGCGTAGTAGCACTGGTACACGATCTGATGGTTCATCGTGCCGTGAAACTGCGGATGCGGATGCAGGATCATCGCGATTGGCGCGTTCTTCTGCTTGGCCGGATGGTAGCGGCCTTCGAGACGGCCTGCAGGGCCGGCGAAAATGACTTCAGGCATGATGGTCTCTTGATTGATTCCCTCGAGATGATCCTCAGCAATCAACCGATTGTGGCGGCTTCACCGGCTGCAAAGCCGACGAAAGTGCGCATGGGAGTGGAAGGGGCGCCCTCGGATGATGCGCGAGTGGCGCGCGGGTGAACTGACGCGCGCGTTCTAACACGAGGCAAGGGTCAAAAAGCAAGCTTCTTCAACATCTCGCAATGCGCTCAAGAGCTTAGCTGGTCATCGCGGCGTCGCGAGCGCCTCGCCGCACGCAGCGGTGTGGCCGCCCGGGATCGCTCAAATCGACGACGAAAATCGGCGTTGAGGCCGGGCGCCCCAGTTAAACGATTGGAATCACGCCGATTTATCGGCCGTTGGATGGTCCTGGGGCGATTCACACAGGAGCCGTGCGGTTTCCGAGCGAGGCAACCGCTGGCCGGTAGCGCCGGCTGCCCTGGAGGGTTTGCCCGTTGTCGAAGGTGAGTTCGAAATCCCCAGACGGTTTCAGGTCCACGCCTCTCACCCGATCGAGATTGGCAAGTTTCGTCCGATGGACGCGAACGATGGCGAAGCGCGAAAGCTCGCTTTCGGCCGTGGCGAGCGTGCCCCGGATCAGGTGTTGGCGGCCGTCGATCAGGCTGTATTCAATGTAGTTGCCGGCGGAGGCGACCCAGAGAATGTCGCGCGGCGCGAGGCGAATGCGACTTGCACCGTCCCGCAGCCAGATCAGATCGGCGACAGGCGGCTGTCGCGCGTCGGCGGCCCTGGCAGCCAATGCGGCCCGTTTCAGCTCGCGCCGACTCTCGAATAGCCAGATCGTTCCCCCGATCAGGAGGGCGGCCACGGCATCCTTGCGAAACTCGTATGAGATCGTCGCAAACGAGAAATGGAAATCGTAGGTGCTCCCCGCGAGCCAGAGCACGAGCTTCCTGATCCAGACCATGCCGGTGATGTGGAGGGTCGAGAAGCCGACCACGGCAAGCGCTCCGATAGCCACCCGGACGACGAGCCCCGGGCTACGGTGCATGCGCCGGATGGCCAGCACCAGGAGCGGGACGGTCAGCAGGACGACGGCGATGCTCGACATCTCCCAGAACAGCCGCCGGCCGACATCATAGCTGTCGCCGCGCCAGGCGGCATCCTGCGCGCCGGAGAGTGCATTCACGATTCCGACTGCGAGCGCGACGGCTGTGATCGCGCCGAACATCGTCCAGTCGCTGCCGCTGATCCCAAAAAGCCCACCGCTCGTCCCAGGGCGCGACGCCTCATCCCGCGTGTTGCGGTCCTGATCCCAAACCGGCTCGACGCGCTCGGCTTGTGGGGCATTTTCGGTGTCAGCCATGGCCCCAAAACCGCGTTTGGCGTCCCCTCAAGGAGCAGAAAACCATGTCAACACCACAGCAAATCTCGACCTCGGAGCGGCGCATCGATCTGGACTGGGTGCGGATTGGCGCCTTCGGGCTCCTGATCTTCTACCACGTCGGCATGCTCTACGTGTCCTGGGGATTTCACATCAAGAGCACGCACAGGCTGACCTGGCTCGAGCCGTTGATGCTGGTCCTCAATCCCTGGCGGCTCTCGCTTCTGTTCCTGGTTTCCGGGGTTGCGACGAGGTTCATGCTCGACAAGTTCCGCCTTGGCTCGTTCGTTGGCGCGCGGTCGGCTCGGCTCCTGATCCCCCCGATCTTCGGCATGCTGGTGATCGTGCCGCCGCAATCCTACCTCCAGATAGTCGAAAGCCTCGGCTATCCCGCGGGCTTCGTCGATTTCTATGCCCATCATTATCTCGCTTTCGGGGCGCAGTTCTGTCCGAACCCTTGCATCGTCCAGCCGACCTGGAACCATCTCTGGTTCGTGGTTTACCTGTGGGTCTACACGATGGCGCTGGCCGGCGTGCTCTGGCTATGGCCGGCCCTGACGGACCGGCTCAGTGCGAGGCTTGCTATTCTGCTCACAGGGCCCGGGCTCCTGATCCTGCCGTGTCTGCTCTTCGCGGCTTGGCGCCTGTTTCTGTTCCCGGCTTTTCCCTCCACGCATGCACTGTTTGGCGACTGGTACAACCACGCGGACTATGCAGCGGCATTCCTGATCGGCTTCCTGCTGGCGAAGCAGATTAGCGTCTGGTGCGAGATCGAACGCCTGCGCTGGGCGGCGCTGCCACTCGCAGCCGCTTGCTTCCTCATCTTGATCCTGCTGTTCGCCGGCCTGCTCGCGCCGTCGCCGCTGCTGAAGAAGTGCGCCAGCATCGCCTATGGCTGCTATCAGTGGTTCGCAATGGCTGCGGTGCTCGGTTTCGCACGGCGGCACTTCACGGCCGACGGACCTGTGCGCCGCTATCTCACGGACGCGATCTTCCCGTACTACATCGTGCATCAGACCGCGATCATCATGATCGCGCACGCACTGCGCGGGAGCGGCTTCTCGGCCGGGATCGAGGCCTCCATCGTCGTCGCCGGTACCGCGCTCACATGTGTGGTCACCTATGAGATAGTGCGGCGCATTGCGTGGTTGCGGCCGCTGTTCGGATTGCGGACGGGGTTCCGCCGCCTGCCCGGGATCGCGCAGCAACAACCGGCCTGATGCGGGCGGGTCCCGATTGGCGCAATGGCAAAAGGTGCTAAGAGGGCGGCATGCCAACCCGCGTCTATCTCGACTGGAATGCGACCACGCCGCTGCGCCCTGAGGCGCGGACGGCGATGGTTGCGGCCTATGATCTCGTCGGCAATCCGTCCTCGGTCCACGCCGAGGGGCGGGAGGCGCGGCGGCTGGTCGAGGCGGCTCGTGCGGCGCTCGCGGGTGCGGTTGGCGGCCTGCCGCGAAACGTCATCTTCACCTCGGCGGGAACCGAGGCCAATGCGCTGGCGCTGTCGCCGGGTCTAAAGGGGCCCTCTGGCCGCCCGGCGGAACGGCTTCTCGTGTCGGCCGTCGAGCACGCCTCCGTGCTGGCAGGCGGCAGGTTTCCGGCCGATGCCATCAGCCAGATCCGGGTGACGTGGTCAGGCGTCGTCGATCTCGACCACCTCAAGGCGCTGCTGGGTTCCGGTCCGCCGGCGCTGGTCTCGATCATGGCCGCCAACAACGAGACCGGCACATTGCAGCCCGTGGCGGAAGCCGCGCGGATCGTCCATGAGGCGGGCGGGCTTCTGCATGTCGATGCAATCCAGGTGCTTGGCAAGATGCCATTTGATATCAAGGAGGTAGGCGCCGATCTTGCCACCTTCTCTGCCCACAAGATCGGCGGTCCCAAGGGGATCGGCGCATTGGTGGTGGCCGAGGGCGTGACAGGGCTCGAACCGGTGCTGCGTGGTGGCGGGCAGGAACTCGGCCGTCGGGCGGGAACCGAGAACGTAGCGGGCATTGTCGGCTTCGGCGCGGCCGTGAGGGCGGCCGTTCAGGCTCTGGCGGAGGATGCGGAACGGCTGCGAAACCTCCGGAATCGCTTGGAAAATGGCTTGCGCTCGGTTCCCGGTATGGTGATCTTCTCGGAGGAGGTCGAGCGGTTACCCAATACCACTCTGTTTACCGCGCCGGGGCTGAAGGCCGAGACCGCCGTGATTGGCTTCGACCTTGAAGGTATCGCTGTATCTTCGGGCTCAGCCTGTTCATCGGGAAAAGTGCAGCCGTCGCACGTGCTTTCCGCGATGGGATTCGACCCGAAAACGGCGCAGGGAGCGGTGCGCCTAAGTCTGGGCTGGTCCACGCAGGGGGCGGACATCAATCGGGCCCTTGAGGCTTGGCGAAAGCTCGGTAATAACCTACTTAGAGAGTAAGCGACGAAACACGGCTTGAACGGTTCTAAGCGCGTGCTTTCCGCATAGAAACATCGTAATAGTCGTTCGAGTTTGATCCACCGCGGTCCTTGAAACCGCGAGCGGAGGATGGAATGCCAGCCGTACAAGAGACGGTCGAGCGCGTGAAGCGCATCGACGTCGACCAGTATCGTTATGGGTTTGAAACCCTGATCGACTCCGAGAAGGCCCCGAAGGGTCTGTCGGAAGACATCGTAAAATTCATTTCCGGGAAGAAGAACGAGCCCGCCTGGATGCTCCAGTGGCGGCTCGAGGCCTATCGGCGCTGGCTGACCATGACCGAGCCGACCTGGGCGCGCGTCGACTATCCCAAGATCGACTTCCAGGACATCTACTACTACGCGGCGCCCAAGCCGAAGAAGACGGTCTCATCGCTCGATGAGATCGATCCGGAGATTCTGAAGACCTACGAGAAGCTCGGCATCCCCTTGCGGGAAGTGGCGATGCTCGAAGGCATCGAGCCGAAGCCTGGCGAGGAAGATCCTGCCCGACGCAAGATCGCCGTCGATGCGGTATTCGACTCCGTCTCGGTTGCGACCACCTTCAAGGCCGAGCTGAAGAAGGCCGGCGTCATCTTCATGCCGATCTCGGAGGCAATCCGCGAGCATCCCGAGCTGGTGCAGAAGTATCTCGGCTCAGTGGTGCCGACTTCTGACAATTTCTACGCGACGCTGAACTCGGCGGTGTTCTCGGACGGCTCGTTCGTCTACGTGCCGCCGGGCGTACGCTGCCCGATGGAGCTGTCGACCTATTTCCGCATCAACGAGCGCAACACCGGCCAGTTCGAGCGCACGCTGATCATCGCGGATAAGGGCTCTTACGTCTCCTATCTCGAAGGCTGCACCGCGCCGCAGCGCGACGAGAACCAGTTGCACGCCGCCGTGGTCGAGCTCGTCGCGCTCGACGACGCCGAGATCAAATATTCGACGGTGCAGAACTGGTACCCCGGCAACTCGGAAGGCAAGGGCGGCATCTACAACTTCGTCACCAAGCGTGGCGACTGCCGCGGCAACAATTCCAAGATATCCTGGACCCAGGTCGAGACCGGCTCGGCCATTACCTGGAAGTACCCGAGCTGCATCCTGCGCGGCGACAATTCGAGCGGCGAGTTCTACTCGATCGCGATCTCGAACGGCTTCCAGCAGGTCGACTCGGGCACCAAGATGATCCACCTCGGCAAGAACACCTCGAGCCGGATCATCTCCAAGGGCATCGCGGCCGGCAAGTCCCAGAACACCTATCGCGGTCTCGTCACCGCGCACCGCAAGGCGACCGGCGCGCGCAACTTCACCGCCTGCGACTCGCTGCTCATCGGCGACAAATGCGGCGCGCACACCGTGCCGTACATCGAGGCGAAGAACTCCTCGGCCACCTTCGAGCACGAGGCGACGACCTCAAAAATCTCCGAGGACGTGCTGTTCTACTGTATCCAGCGCGGCCTGAGCCAGGAAGAAGCCGTCGGCCTCGTCGTCAACGGCTTTGTGAAGGATGTGCTGCAGCAGCTCCCGATGGAGTTCGCCGTGGAAGCGCAGAAGCTGATCTCGATTAGCCTCGAAGGCAGCGTGGGCTAGTTCTGGCCTCATCCTGAGGAGGCCGCGCAAGCGGCTGTCTCGACGGATGGTAATCGGAAAGATTGTTGGCCTCATCCTTCGAGACGCGCCTTCGGCGCTCCTCAGGACGAGGGGATAGATGGAAAAAACAATGGCTTTGCTTGAAGTGAAAGACCTGAAAGTTCGTGTCGAGGAGCGTGAGATCCTTCACGGGCTGACGCTGACCGTGAACGAGGGTGAGGTGCACGCGATCATGGGGCCGAACGGCTCCGGCAAGTCGACGCTCTCCCATGTCATCGCTGGCAAGCCCGGCTATGAGGTCACCGACGGCCAGATCCTTTTCAAGGGCGAGAACCTCCTGGAGATGGACCCGGAAGAGCGCGCCGCCAAGGGCGTGTTCCTGGCGTTCCAGTATCCGGTCGAGATCCCCGGCGTTGCCACCATGAACTTCCTGCGCACCGCGCTGAATGCACAGCGCAAGGCGCGCGGCGAGGACGAATATTCGACGCCGGACTTCCTGAAGAAGGTCCGCGAGGTCTCGAAGTCGCTGAACATCCCGCAGGACATGCTCAAGCGCGGCGTCAATGTCGGCTTCTCCGGCGGCGAGAAGAAGCGCAACGAGGTGCTTCAGATGGCGCTGTTCGAGCCGAGCCTGTGCATCCTCGACGAGATGGACTCCGGCCTCGACATCGACGCGCTGCGCATTGCGGCTGATGGCGTCAACGCGCTGCGCTCGCCCAAGCGCGCGATGGTGGTGATCACCCACTATCAGCGCCTCCTGAACTACATCGTGCCTGACTTCGTGCACGTGATGTCGAAGGGCCGCGTCGTGAAGAGCGGCGACAAGCAACTGGCGCTGGAGCTGGAGGAGTCCGGCTACGCCCAGTTCGAGGACGCTGCGTAAGGGATTTTGCGATGAACGTTGCTTTGGTCAAGACCGGGAACGGCCGCGCGGTGAGCGATCTCTTCACCAGCGCCGAAGGCCGGCTGCCTGGTTCCCCTGCGGTCGCAGCAGTGCGCCGCCAGGCCTTCGAGACCTATGAGCGTCTCGGCCTGCCGCACCGTCGGCTCGAGGAATGGAAATACACCGATCTGCGTGCACTCGTCGGCGAGGTGCTGCCACTTGCGGCCGTCCCGGATGCGGCGGCGCTGTCGCGCGCGGCCGAAGCCGTAAAGACGCATGCGTTTGCCGGTGCCCGCAAGCTGGTGCTGGTCGACGGCGTGTTCGCGGCCGATCTTTCCGACGTTAAGGCGCTCGCATCCGAGGTCAGCGTCAAGACGCTGCGCGAAACGCTGGAGAAGGAGTCAGGCGATCTGCTCGCGACGGCCTCGACGGACGCGATGATCTCGCTGAACGCGGCGATGGCGACCGATGGCGTTGTGGTGTCGATCGCGGACGGCGTGCAGCTTTCCGCGCCGGTCCAGATCATCCACGTCGCGACCGCCGCGTCTGCGTCCGCATTCACCCGATCGCAACTGCGAATCGGCAATCGCGTCCGAGCCACCATTATCGAGAGCTTTGTCGCGGCCGGCGCTGCGGCCTACCAGGTCAACGATGCCGTGCTGGTGACGATCGGCGACAGCGCCGATGTCGCGCATATCCGCCTGATGGACGACGCGCCGGACGCGGTGAACATCACCTCCGAGATCGTCACGGTCGGCGCGAACACAAAACTCAACTTCTTCAACATGACGACCGGCGGCGCCGTCAGCCGTCTGCAAGGCTTCATTACGCTCGCAGGCGAGGGCAGTGAGCTCGCGGTCAATGGCGTGAACCTGCTGAAGAAGACCGAGCATGGCGATACGACGCTGGTCGTCGACCACGCCGTTCCCCATTGCACCAGCCGCGAGATCTTCCGCGCCGTGATCGATGATCGCGCCCATTCGGTGTTCCAGGGCCGCATCATCGTCCGTCCCGACGCGCAGAAGACCGACGGCAAGATGATGACGCGGGCGCTGCTGCTCTCGGACGAAGCCGAGGCCGACAACAAGCCCGAGCTCGAGATCTTTGCCGATGACGTCTCTTGCGGCCATGGCGCCACCGCCGGTGCGCTCGACGACAGCCTTCTGTTCTACCTGCGTGCCCGCGGGCTGCCTGAGAAAGACGCCCAGGCGCTGCTGATCCAGGCTTTCGTCGGCGAGGCGATCGAGCAGATCGCCGATGATGACCTGCGCGAGCACGTGATCGGCATTGCCGAGCGCTGGCTGGAGGGCCGGTCATGAGCACGCATCCGGCAGTCCTGAACGGTTCTTATGACGTAGCAAAGGTGCGCCAGGATTTCCCGGCGTTGGCGATGCAGGTCTACGGCAAGCCGCTGGTCTATCTCGACAACGCGGCCTCGGCGCAGAAGCCGCAATCCGTGCTCGACCGCATGACGCAGGCTTACACAAGCGAATACGCCAATGTACACCGCGGCCTGCATTACCTCGCCAATGCGGCGACGGAAGCCTATGAGGGCGGCCGCGCCAAGGTCGCACAGTTCATCAACGCGCCCCGTACCGAGGAAGTCATCTTCACCCGCAACGCGACGGAGGCGATCAACCTCGTCGCGTCGTCCTGGGGCGAGCCCAACATCAAAGAGGGCGACGAGATCGTCCTCTCGATCATGGAGCACCACTCCAATATCGTGCCCTGGCATTTCCTGAGGGAACGCCATGGCGCGGTGATCAAGTGGGCGCCGGTCGACGATGAGGGCAATTTCCTGATCGACGAGTTCGAGAAGCTGCTGACGGCGAAGACCAAGCTGGTCGCAATCACGCAGATGTCGAACGCGCTTGGCACCATCGTGCCGGTCAAGGACGTCGTGAAAATCGCGCACGCTCGCGGCATTCCCGTGCTGGTCGACGGCAGCCAGGGCGCCGTGCATCTGCCGGTCGACGTCCAGGACATCGGCTGCGACTTCTACGTCTTCACCGGCCACAAGGTCTACGGGCCGACCGGCATCGGCGTGCTCTGGGCCAAGTACGACCACCTCGTCGCGATGCGCCCCTACAACGGCGGCGGCGAGATGATCCGCGAGGTCTCCCGCGACATCGTCACCTATGGCGATCCCCCGCACAAGTTCGAGGCCGGCACGCCCGCGATCGTCGAGGCGGTCGGGATTGGCGCGGCCATCGACTACGTCAATTCGATCGGCAAGGAGCGTATCGCTGCGCACGAGCACGATCTCCTGACCTATGCCCAGGACCGCCTGCGCGAGATCAACTCGCTGCGGCTGATCGGCACGGCGCGCGGCAAGGGCCCGGTGATATCCTTCGAGCTGAAGGGTGCGCATGCCCATGACGTCGCCACCGTGATCGACCGCCAGGGCATCGCGGTGCGCGCCGGCACCCACTGCGTCATGCCGCTTTTAGAGCGGTTCAACGTGACCGCGACGTGCCGGGCATCGTTCGGCATGTATAATACGAGGGACGAAGTCGACCATCTGGCACAGGCGCTTTTGAAGGCGCGGGATTTGTTCGCATGAGTGACACGGCCGAAATCAAAGCCAATCCGATGGAAACGCATTCGGCGCTGCCGCCGGAGGAGACCGAGCGTCTGACGCGCGAGATCATCGCCGGGCTCAAGACCGTATTCGATCCGGAAATTCCCGCCGACATTTACGAACTCGGCCTGATCTACAAGGTCGAGATCAGGGACGACCGCTCCGTCGACGTCCTGATGACGCTGACGACGCCGAATTGTCCGGCCGCCGGCGAGTTGCCGACGATGGTCGAGAACGCGGTCGCTAGTGTCCCCGGCGTCGGCGTTGTCGACGTCAAGGTCGTCTGGGAACCGGCTTGGTCACCGGAACGCATGAGCGACGAGGCGCGCCTCGTGCTCAACATGTGGTGACACCAATCTGGCTCTTGCATATACGGCATTGAACTTGCTCCGCAACGGACCACATGAGTGACATGACCCAGGCATCACCAGCTACTCCCTCCAAGCCGCGGCGTCCGCGCCCGCAGGTGATGCGGCTGACGGATGCCGCCGCGCAGCGCATCACCGAGCTCACGCAGCGCGCGGACTCCGAAATCGTCGGACTGCGCGTCGGCGTGAAGAACGGCGGCTGCGCGGGGCAGTCCTACACCGTCGAGTACGCCCATGAGATCCGGCCGACCGACGAGGTCGTCGAGGACAAGGGCGTCAAGATCCTGGTCGATCCCAAGGCCGTGCTGTTCCTGCTCGGCACCGAGATGGACTACAGGGCCGACAAGATGCAGGCCCAGTTCGTCTTCAACAATCCCAACCAGATCTCAGCCTGCGGCTGCGGCGAGTCGGTGGAGTTGCGACCGGCCAAGGTCGAGGGGTAACTCCGCTCTCGCCAATCACTCCGCTGTCGTCCTGGCGAAAGCCAGGACCCATACCGCGTGATCTCTCGTGGGTGATAGGTCTCAGTACCGGCGCTGGTACGACTAACGGTCTTCGCTAAACTGCTCCCTGGGGTAATGGGTCCTGGCTTTCGCCACGACGACCATTCGGAGAGAGCGTGCACATGGACCGCGAATTCCTGATCGACCTGTTCGCTGATTTCGGCCCCGTTACCATCCGGAAGATGTTTTCCGGCTACGGCATCTCCGCCGACGGCACCAATTTCGCGCTGGCCTTGCGCGCCGGGCTGTTTTTCCGCGCCGATGAAGTGACGATCCCGAGCTTTGAGCTCGAAGGCTCAGGGCCCTTTCAGTACCAGACCCGCGCCAAGACAGTGACGGTGAATTCCTACTGGCAGTTGCCCGCGCGCCTGTTCGACGATTCCGAGGAGCTTGCCGAGTGGGCGAGAGCCGCGCTCGCCGCCGCCCAGCGCGCCAAGGTGAAGAAGCGGCCGAAGGCGGCAAAGAAGGCGGCAGCCAAGCCTGCGAAGAAGGCCGCCGTGAAGAAGCCGCTGAAGAAGAAACAAGCAGCCAAGAAGGCGGTTCGTAGGGTGGGCAAAGCGAAGCGTGCCCACCACTCAAGATAACGATTGGAGAGATGGTGGGCACGGCGCTGCGCGCCTTTACCCACCCGCGGCAGCTAGCGATGCCTGACGACCTCATCCTGAGGAGACCGCAGAGCGGTCGTCTCGAAGGATGGCCACGGGTGAAAGCATGGCCTACATGGTTCGAGACGCCGCTTCGCGCCTCCTCACCATGAGAGTCATACACTCCGCGCGCAGCAAGCGGCTTCAAGCCACCTGGCCGCGCCTCTCGATGCGATACTCCGGATCGGCCTCGCAGATCACGCGGTTGCGGCCGTTGCGCTTGGCGGCGTAGAGGCAGGCATCGGCGCGCTCGATGAGGGAGTCCGTGTCGTCGGTCGGCTTCAGCATGGAGACGCCGACCGAGATCGTGACGCGGCCGAGGATCTCGCCGGTCGATTTCTTCTTCAATTCCTTCGCCATGACGGCGCGGCGGATGTGGTCGGCGACGGTGAGCGCCTGGCGCAGCGCGGTGCTGGGCAGTACGACCGCGAACTCCTCGCCACCATAGCGCGCTGTGATGTCCTGGCCCTTGATGGTCTGCTTCAGCGACAGGCCGACGAGCCGCAGCACCTGGTCGCCGGTGAGGTGTCCGTAGGAATCGTTGAACGACTTGAAGTGGTCGATGTCGAACAACAGCAGCGACAGCGGCTCGCCGCTCGCGAGCGCGTTCTGCACGGCCATGCCTATCATGCGATCGAAATATTTGCGGTTGCCGAGGCCGGTGAGGGGATCGGTGAGGCTCTCGGCGCGGATCGCCTCGAGGCTTTGCTGGAGATTGCTGATCTCGTTCGCGGACAAGGTCAGCCGGTCCTCCAGTGCCTTGTTGGTCTCGCGCATGTCGCGCGTCGCATGGAGCAGCGTGTCAACGATCGCCTTGATCTGATCGCTGTCCTTGGCCGTGGACAGCTTTGCGGCGGCGCCCGACAGGCTCGCGTCGTAGGAGGCAGACATGCCGAGCGCTTCGCTGAGCACCTTCATGACGTCGTCGATCTCGCCGATGACGCGCGCGCCAACCTTGTCGATGCGGTCGGTGGTCTTGATGTGGGAGAGATAGGTCTCGTAGATCTGCTCGAGATCGGCTTCCGTCAGCTTGCCGTTGCGCGCCAGCGTCTCGTTGATGATCTTGTTCAGCGGGGCGTTGTAGCCGGTGGCGTAGACGTACCAGATCTCGTAGTTGCGGGGAATTGCGGTCTGCTTGAGCGATCGGATCTGGCCGAGCGCCACCTCGGCGAACGCCATGGTGCGTTCGTGTTCGTCGAGCAACTTGACCACAGAAACATCCCCACAGCAGCCGATGCGCCTCCGACTGCAGCAATGCTTAAATTATGGGGCTGAGGCTAAAGGACGATTCTGAACGGCCGGTAAACGGCTGTTTTCTGAAGCCTGATCCGGGACCCGAAGGGCCGCGCTAGCGCGAAGTGTGCCGCGGCTTTTTCTCGCGACAAACGCGAAACGCGTTTGCGCGGAAATCATGCTCAGACAAACAACCTAAAGCGCAGCGCGCTTTAGGCGCCGGCGGGGGAGCGGACTGGTCGCAGCAGGAACGCCGGAAGATGCGAATGATCGCCGGGCTCGCTGTCGGCCTCGCGTTGCGGACGGCGCGGCTCGGGCCGGCCGATCGAGGGCACATGCGACGTATTGGCCTGCTGGCGCGAGCTGTGCCGCGACTCGCCGGTGTGCCTTGCTTCGCGCGCTGGCTTTGGCTCGCGTGAAGGCTTTGGTTCGCGTGAAGGCTTTGGCTCGCGTGCAGGCCTCGCTTCCGCTGCTGGCCTTGCGTCCGCGGCGTGACGCGCGTCACCGGGCTGCTCATGGCCGCGACGCGACTTGCCGCGACCGCCGCGCGAACGCTCTCGGCCACGCGGCTCGCGCGAACGCTCGGTTGGCTCGGCGGATTCGCTGTGGACCTCGAACTCGCCTTCGGCGCGCGGAATGTTCTGGCCGATCAGCTTTTCGATCGCGGCCATCGACTTCTGGTCGAGCGGGGTCACGATCGATATCGCGGTGCCGGTGCGGCCGGCGCGCCCCGTACGACCGATGCGGTGAACGTAATCGTCTGGATGATGGGGGACGTCGAAATTGAAGACGTGGCTGACCTCGGGGATATCGAGGCCGCGGGCGGCGACGTCGGAGGCGACCAGCAGCGGCAGCTCGCCTTTGCGGAACTGATCCAGCGCTGCCATGCGGGCCGGCTGGTCCATGTCGCCGTGCAGAGCGCCGACGCTGAAGCCGTGCTTCTGGAGCGATTTGTGAACGATCGCGACCTCGCGCTTGCGATTGCAGAAGATGATCGCGTTCTTGAGATCCTTGGCCTCGCGCAGCAGGCGGCGAAGCAGTTCGCGCTTCTCGTGCGCCTCGCGTCCGGCGGGAACCTGGGATTGCGTGACGGTGACGGCCGTGGTGGCGGGCTTGGAAACCTCGACCTTCTGCGGATTGTGCAGGAAGGCCTCGGTGATGCGCCGGATCTCCGGCGGCATGGTCGCGGTGAAGAACAACGTCTGCCGCGTGAAGGGGACGAGCTTGCAGATGCGCTCGATGTCGGGAATGAAGCCCATGTCCAGCATGCGGTCGGCTTCGTCGATGACGAGCAGCTCGACGCCGGTGAGCAGGAGACCGCCGCGCTCGGTATGGTCGAGCAAGCGACCGGGGGTCGCGATCAGCACGTCGACGCCGCGCATCAGCTTGGCATCCTGGTCGCCGAAGGAGACGCCGCCGATGAGGAGGGCGACGTTGAGCTTCTGGCCGGCGCCGTAGCGGTCGAAGTTTTCCTTGACCTGGGCGGCCAGCTCGCGGGTCGGCTCGAGGATCAGGGTGCGCGGCATGCGCGCCCGGGCACGACCCTTTTCGAGGATGGTGAGCATCGGCAGCACGAAGGCAGCGGTCTTGCCGGTGCCAGTCTGGGCGATGCCGAGCACGTCCTTGCGTGCGAGGACGTGGGGGATCGCCTGTTCCTGAATGGGGGTGGGGTTGGTG
>NZ_JBANBA010000141.1:0-19028 GCF_059803475.1 Bradyrhizobium sp. UFLA05-89
CTGCGACGATGTCCGTGCTGTACTGCTCTCATCCAAAGACGTACCGTGCGGATGATTTTATGACACAGTAAGATTAGCGCCTCACGGCCTGCCCCGCTGACTTGCCCGACGTACCAAATCCGTCCGGCACCCGAAGCGACCTGCCGACCGCCGCGCTACTTTGCATGGGGTTGTTTTCGAGATTTTTGGTTGGGCGCGCCGCGGCCGTACCCCGCCACCGCCTCTGCAAGACCAGATCGCCCGCATTCGCATTCGCGGGCGATCATAGCGGGATGCGAGGCAATAGCTCTGCTGTGTGCCCCTACCCGATCACGTGCCCGAACTTGTTCGACTTCGGGAAGCCCTTCGGCGGCAGGCGGCCGGCGTCGGCGCGGGTGCCCTGCCACTCGGCGAGTTCCTTCATGGTCGCCGAGAACTCGCGGCCGGCGGAGTCCTTCCAGGTCAGTCCTGCCTTGGCGTCGAACACGGCGATGTCGGATAGGCCGCCGTCCTTGTACTTCTGCAACCGTACGCCGCGACCGCGGGCCATTTCCGGCACCTGGTCAAGCGGGAAGATCAGCATCTTCCGGTTCTCGCCGATGACCGCGATGGTGTCGCCGAGCACCTCCGTGATCGCGCGCGCCTCGTTCGGCATGTCGACGTTGAGAACCTGCTTGCCCTTCTTCGTGGTGCCGACGCAGTCGTCCTCGTTGACGACGAAGCCCTGGCCCTCGTGGCTCGCGACCAGGAATTTGCGACCGCCCTTGTTGACGAACAGCGTCACCGGCGCGGCTTCCGGCTCGAGATCGATGAACTGGCGGATCGGCTCGCCGTGGCCGCGGCCGCCCGGAAGCTTCGCTACGTCGATCGAGAAGAACTTGCCGTTGGTCGCGAACAGCAGGAGCTTCGAGGTCGTCTCGGCGAAGAACGCAAAGCCGAGCTTGTCGTCCTGCTTGAAGGCAAGCCCCGACAAATCCTCGACATGGCCTTTCATCGTCCGGATCCAGCCCTTGTCGGAGACGACGACGGTGACCGGCTCGCGCTCGACGAAGGCTTCCTCGATCGCGGCAAGGTCATGCTCGGGCGCATCCGCAAAGGTGGTGCGGCGCTTGCCGAGCGGCGTCTTGGGCCCGAACATGTCGCGGACCTTGCCGACCTGCTCGCCGACCTTCTTCCACTGCTCGGCTTCGGAGGCGAGCAGCGCATTGATGCCCTTGAGTTCGCCGCGGAGATTCTTGTCCTCGGTGCGGATCTCCATCTCTTCGAGCTTGCGCAGAGAGCGCAGCCGCATGTTGAGGATGGCCTCGGCCTGCACCTCGGTGAGCTTGAACGCCTTCATCAGCTCGGGCTTCGGCTCATCCTCGGTGCGGATGATCTTGATCACCTTGTCGATGTTCAGATAGGCGATCAGGAAGCCGCCGAGAACTTCGAGGCGGTGCTCGATCTGCACCTTGCGATAATTGCTGCGGCGGATCAGCACGTCGCGCAGATGGTCGAGCCATTCACGCAGGGCTTCGGCAAGGCCGACGACCTTGGGGATGCGGCCCTTGATCAGCACGTTGAGGTTCAGCGGAATCTTGCTTTCGAGCTCGGTCAGCCGGAATAGCGATTCCATCATCAAGGCGGGATCGACGTTCTTCGACTTCGGTTCGATGACGAGACGGACGTCTTCAGCGGATTCGTCGCGGACCTCGCCGACGAGCGGCAGCTTCTTCTGGTCCAGAAGCTCGGAAATCTTCTCGACCAGCCGCGATTTCTGCACCAGCCACGGGATCTCGGTGACCACGACCACCCAGGTGCCGCGGGCGCCCTCCTCCTGCTCCCATTTGGAGCGGACACGGAAGGAGCCGCGGCCGGTGGTGTAGGCTTCCGCGATCGCCTGCTTGGAATCGACAATGATGCCGCCGGTCGGGAAGTCCGGGCCCTTCACCCACTTGAGAAGCGACTTGGACTTCGCGTCGGGCTTCTCGATCAGATGCAGGGCCGCGTCGCAGAGCTCGGCCGCATTGTGCGGCGGGATCGAGGTCGCCATGCCGACCGCGATGCCCTGCGCGCCGTTGGCGAGCAGGTTCGGGAAGCCGCCGGGCAGGACCACCGGCTCCTTGGACTGGCCGTCGTAATTGGCACGGAATTCGACACCGTCCTCGTCGATGCCATCGAGCAGAAGCCGCGCGACGTCGGTCATGCGGGCTTCGGTGTAACGGTAAGCGGCGGGGTTATCGCCGTCGATATTGCCGAAATTGCCCTGGCCGTCGACCAGCGGATAGCGCGAGGAGAAATCCTGCGCGAGGCGCACCATGGCGTCGTAGATCGCCTGGTCGCCGTGCGGATGGAAGGAGCCCATCACGTCGCCGACGATCTTGGCCGATTTCTTGAAGCCGGCGCCCGGGTCCAGCCGGAGCAGGCGCATGCCATAGAGGATGCGCCGGTGCACCGGCTTCAGCCCATCGCGCGCATCCGGCAGCGCGCGGTGCATGATGGTGGACAGTGCATAGGCGAGATAGCGCTCTTCGAGCGCATCGCGCAGCGGCACCTCGTGAATTTCGGCCGGCTTTTCCGGCGGTACCTGTCGTTTTCCCATGGGGAGGCGTTAAACCGAGACGCTGAATCGGGCAAGCTGCGAATCAAAGCGCGCGATTTGACAGGCTAACCTCCTCACAGAAAAAGGATTTGCTGGCCGATTGAGATCAGGCTCGCGCCGCCTCCGCCGCTTCGGATCGCAAGTCGCGGAAGCGAAACCGGCGAGGATCAGTTGATTCCCCGTAGCTATTACTGCCCGGCCCAGCCTGCGGTCACGGTCTGGCTCTTGGCCTGTGCAGGGGTCGGCGCATTGGCCAGACAGCGCCGCGCGGTCTCGATTTCCGCGTCCGTTGCGCCGTGGGATCGCGCCCATGTCTCTGCGGCGGCCGCCGAATATTTCGCAACATAATACCGCACGACGGTGCAGGAGGCGCGGCGAAACAGGCCCGGCTGCTCACCAGCCATTGCGTCCGGCGCCAGCGCGAGCAGCGCGGCGGAGACCACCAATCCTTTGATCATGCGGAATTCCCCAGTGGAAACAATGCGGCAAACCCACTGTGCGCGATTTGGTTCCTTTTTTCACCGGCCGATCAGGCAGGGCAGAGGCGCGCTTCGCTCATGGCGAGGCGATCGCCCTCGCCTGCTGCCGGGTCAGCGCATTGAGAAAACCGCTTCTGGCGTCTGAATGGCCCTGCCCGCGCGGCTCCAGCACGTGGCGGAGCAGGAACCGGCCGGTGAGCCGAAAGCCATCCTGGAGGTCCTGGTCCGTGAGCTCGCTCGCCGCCTCGCCCTGCCGCAGGAAGGGCGGCAGGCGCAACAGCCGGTCCCGCCATGGCTCGCCGGCGGAGCGCGACACCGCACCGCCGGATTTCGGCGAGACGTAGATCAGGTCCGTGGTCTCGCCGGTTACCGCGCAATTCTCCAGCGCGAGGCCGAAGCCGAGTTCGGCGAGCATCGCGAGCTCGAAATGGATGATGTGCACGGCGGCTCCGCCGATATCGTCGAAGTCATCGAGCGCGTGCTCGAGCTGTGCAAAAATCTCCTCATGCGGATCGCGCTCGGGCAACAGCCGCGCGAGCGAGGCCAGATGCGTGACGCCATAGACGCCGTGCGAGGACGCGAGCAGCCCCGCAGCCCGCAACCGCAGGCCTTCGATCGCATAGGTGCCGAGATGCTCGTCGAGCCGCGCCCGCCACACCGCGCGCACGCTGTTGCCGGGCTGGAGCAGCGGCCGCATCCGCGAACTGGCGCCGCCGCGCACGAGCCCGAGATGCCGCCCGCGCGCGCGCGTCAGGAGCTCGACGATGGCGCTGGTCTCGCCATGCCGCCGCACACCCAGCACGATGCCGTCGTCGGTCCATTCCATGGGATGAAGTTTAGCGGATTTCGAGCTTCGATCGTAGGGTGGATTAGCCGAAGACGTAATCCACCGATGGCGCCGGTGGATTACGCTCCGCTAATCCACCCTACGCATCTCTAGGCGTTGAACCAGCCCTGCGCGTCGCCGGTGAAGGAGAAATACAAGCCGATCGCCGTCAGCACGCAGGACACGATCTCGATGCCGCTGTCGAGCTCGACTCCCTTCTCGCCGATGATCTGCGCGAGCGAGATCACCGAGAGCACGAGGGCCGCCGCCAGCACCCAGCGCGGCCAGTTCTTGCGCTTTTGCGCCGCCAGCCAGACGAAATAGACCAGCAGAAGGATCATCCCGCCGGCGATCAGCGTCGCGGTCGTGATCATCTGGTCCGTCATGTCGGGGTTCGGCGTGCGGTCCTGGAACGCAACCGACAGCGCATCCAGCATCAGCGATGCGTAGAGCAGCACTTCGAAGCGCAGGACGTTGCGGGGCACGCTCATCACCAACCCATCTTCTTCTTGTTTCTTCTTGTTCATTCTTTGGGGAATTCCAGGCCCATTTCCCGATAGCGATCGGGATCGTCGCCCCAGTTCTCGCGCACCTTGACGAACAGGAAGAGATGCACGGGCACGCCGAGAATGTCGATGAGCTCTCTTCGCGCTTCCGCGCCGATCGACTTGATGGTGGCGCCGCCCTTGCCGAGCACGATCTTGCGCTGGCTCTCGCGCTCGACGAAGATCGTCTGCTCGATGCGCACCGAGTTGTCCTTGCGCTCCTCCCATTTGTCGGTCTCGACCGTGGACTGGTAGGGCAATTCCTGGTGCAGCTTCTGATAGATCTTTTCCCGCGTGATCTCGGCAGCGAGCTGCCGCATCGGCGCATCCGACATCTGGTCCTCAGGGTAGAGGAAGGGACCTGCCGGCACCATCTCGGCAAGCGCGTGCCGGATGTCGTCGACGCCATCGCCCGACAGCGCCGAGATCATGAAGGTCTTTGCAAAGCGAATGCGCTCGTTTGCGGCCTGCGCCAGCGCGAGGAGCTTCTCGCGCTGGACCAGGTCGACCTTGTTGAGCACCAGGATCTTCTCGTGCGCGACGCTCGCGACCTTGGCGAGGATCGCTTCTGCCTCCTCGTCGAGGCCAGCCTTGGCGTCGAGCAGCACGCAGACGAGATCGGCGTCATGCGCGCCGCTCCAGGCGGTCGACACCATGGCCCGATCGAGCCGCCGCTTCGGCGAGAAGATGCCGGGCGTATCGACCAGAATCACTTGCGCATTGTCCTCGATGACGATGCCGCGGATCAGCGCCCGCGTCGTCTGCACCTTGCGCGAGACGATCGTGACCTTGGCGCCGACCAGCGCATTCACCAGGGTCGACTTGCCGACATTGGGGGCGCCGATCAGCGCCACGAAGCCGCAGCGTGTGGCGGGCGGCGTCGCCGCTTCGCTCGTCTCAGCCGTCATTGCCGCCGCCAACACCTTCGCGTTCGATCATGACGGAGGCCGCAACCTTCTCCGCCGCGCGCTTGCTGCCCCCGATGCCTTCCGCCGATGCCAGCCCCGGCAGATCCACGGCGACGCGGAACTGCGGATCGTGATGCGGCCCGGTGCGCTCGACCTCGCGATAAACCGGCGTCGGCAAGCCCTTCCCCTGCGCCCATTCCTGGAGCACGGTCTTGGGGTCGCGTAGCGGCCGCCGCGGCTTGTGCATGCGCTCGGTCCAGTTGCGCTTGACGAACTCAGCCGCGGCCGCATGCCCGCCATCGAGATAGATGGCGCCGATCACGGCTTCACAGATGTCGCCGAGCACGGACTTGCGCAAGCGGGCGTCGGCGGCAGGGCCGACGCTGCCGAGCTTGATGTCCTCGACGAGGCCCAGCAACTTCGCAACATCAGCACAGCTCTCCTTGCGCACGAGCTCGGCGAGCCGCTTCGACAGCTCGCCTTCATCCGCACTTGGGAAGGCGTGATAGAGCATGTCGGAGACGACGAGCCCGAGCACGTGGTCGCCCAGGAATTCCAGCCGCTGGTAGCTGTCGCCGCGCTTGCGCCCGGACTTTAGCGCGGACACGTGCGTGATCGCCTGGATCAGCAGGTTCGGATCGGCAAAATTGTGACCGATGCGCGCCTCGAGCGCCGCGTTCGCGCCCTTGGCCTTGCCGCTCCGCGCCCGCTTCTTCTTCGCGGGAGCTTTGGGAGCAGCTTCGGCGTCAGGGCTCGCAGCGGCCTCGATCGGTTGGATTGCGATGTCCTTGGCTTCGTCTTTCATCGGACGATTTTGAACATTCGGTTCCAGCGCACCGCCCAGGGCCAGCGCCAGAACATCCAGGCGTGCTCGCCTTCGGCGATGGAGAAGAAGATCATCTGGGCACGGCCGATCAGGTTCTCCTGCGGCACGTAGCCCACCGCCGACTGCACGCGGCTGTCGGTCGAGTTGTCACGGTTGTCGCCCATCATGAAGAAGTGGCCGGCCGGCACCGTGTAGACGTTGGTGTTGTCGTAGAAGCCGTTGTCGACGCAGTCGAGCGTCTCATAGGTGACGCCGTTCGGTAGCGTCTCCTTCCAGCGCTTCACCCGCGCAGTGGCATCCGACGAGCCGCAGGGGTCTTCGCCGACGAAGTCGCTCAAGCGTTCGCGCTGCACGGGCACGTCATTGATGTAGAGCAGCCCTTCCTTCATCTGGACACGGTCGCCGGGCAGCCCGATCACGCGCTTGATGTAGTCGGTGGTGTCGTCCTTCGGCAGCCGGAACACGACGATGTCGCCGCGGTTCGGGTCCGAGCCGAAAACGCGTCCCGAGAACAGTGGCGGCGAGAACGGGATGGAGTAATGGCTATAGCCATAGGAATATTTCGACACGAACAGGTAATCGCCGACGAGCAGCGTCGCCTTCATCGAGCCGGAGGGGATGTTGAACGGCTGGAACAGGAAGGTGCGGATCACCAGCGCGATCAGGAGAGCGTTGATGACGACCCGGACGGTTTCGCCGAGGCCGCTCTCAGATTTGGTTCCTGAAGTCACGCTCATTGCTTTCCCAATTCCGGTCCCGCGGTCACGAAACGCCCATTCCCGCGCATAGCCCCGCCGCTTTGCGGCGTAAGGAGATTGTCCTGATTCTGATAATGAGGACCAATTCCGGCGTAAAGCCGAATTCACTCCGGCCGATTTTGCGCCGGCGAACTTTTAGACGGTTGTCGGCAGCCGCGCAATGAAGGGCCGCATCAACAATATGCAAGACACTGATCTAATTGAATTATTTTAATTTTTCGGCCCACAAATCAAGGTTTTGCCTCCGGCACGGCTGAAATGATCACGAAGGCCTGGGCGAGCGGCCAGTCGTCGGTGATCGACAGGTCGATCCGCGCCTCGAAGCCCTCCGGCGTCAGCACCTTCAGCCGGGCCAGCGCCCCACCGGTCAGTTGCATGGTCGGCCGCCCTCCGGGCAGGTTGACCACTCCCATGTCGCGCCACCAGACGCCACGCCGGATGCCGGTCCCCAGCGCCTTGGAGCAGGCCTCCTTGGCGGCGAACCGCTTGGCATAGGTCGCCACGACCATCTTCTCGCTCTTGGCGCGGCGCTCCGCCTTGGCACGTTCGGCCTCGGTGAAAATGCGGTCGAGGAAACGCTCGCCATGGCGTTCGATCACCTTGGCGACGCGGGTAATGTCGATCAGGTCGGAGCCGATGCCGATGATCATGCCTTGCTCCGGCCGCGGTCCATCGCGGCGCGCATGCTGCGCACCGTCTCGGCAAGGCCAACGAAGAGTGCCTCGCCGATCATGTAGTAGCCGATGTTCAGCTCGACGATTTCGGGCAGGCCTGCGATCTTCTCCGCCGTCGCATAATCGAGCCCGTGGCCGGCATGGACCTCGAGGCTCGCGGCGCGCGCCAGCCTCGCGCCGGCCACGATGCGCTGCCATTCGGCCTCGGCCTTGTCAGCGTGTCCGTCGACCACGGCGTCGCACCACGCACCGGTATGGATCTCGATCACGGGCGCGCGCAGTCGCGCCGCCATCTCGATCTGCTGGGGATCGGCGGCGATGAACAGCGATACGCGGATGCCGGCGTCGTTCAGCCGCGCGATGAAGGGCGCGAGTGCATTGTGCTGTCCGACCACATCGAGCCCGCCTTCGGTCGTCACCTCCTGGCGGCGCTCCGGCACCAGGCACACCGCATGCGGCTTGGTGGCGAGCGAGATGCGCAGCATGTCGTCGGTCGCCGCCATCTCGAAATTCAGAGGTTTTGAGATTTCCGCCTTCAGTCGCGCCATGTCCTCGTCGCGAATATGCCGGCGGTCTTCGCGCAAGTGGGCGGTGATGCCATCGGCACCGGCCTCGATCGCCAGCAAAGCAGCGCGCACCGGATCGGGATTGCAGCCGCCCCGCGCGTTGCGCAGGGTCGCGACATGGTCGACATTGACGCCAAGGCGAAGCGGAGGAACGGACATAGCGAGGCTCACGTAATCGGAAGGACAGGCAAACTCGGCTATCCATTAACACGTTCAACGCGGGCGACGACCGCCTTCGCGCGCAATTGGGCTATGATCGCGCTCAGGTGCTTCAGGTCGTATACCTCGAGATCGATGGTCGTCTCGGTGAAGTCCGGCGAGCGGCGCTGCATGCTGATATTGTCGATATTGCCGTCATGCTCAGCGATCACGGTCGCAATCTGCGCAAGCGCGCCTGGCTCGTTGACGTTCTCGACCTTGATGCGGGCCGGGAAACGCTGCGGAGTGGTGTCTTCGATGTCCCAGCGTACGTCGAGCCAGCGCTCCGGTTCCTCCTCGAAATCCTTCAAGGCCGGCGCCTGGATCGGATAGATGGTGATGCCCTCGCCCGGGGTGACGATACCGACGATGCGATCGCCCGGCACGGCGCCGCCGTTCGGCGCGAACTTCACCGGCAGGTCGGAGTTGATGCCGCGGATCGGGATCGCAGCCGGAGGGCGTGGCGTCCCCGGCACCACGGTCTCCTTGAGCTTGGCGGCCAGCCCCTTCTTGGCGTAGCGCCCGACCCGCTCTTCCTTGTAGTCGGGATACATGGCCCGCGCGACGTCGGAGGCCTTGATCTCGCCCCGGCCGACCGCCGCCATCACGTCCTCGATCGAGGAGCGGGCAAGGCGCGGCAGCGCCCCCTTCAGCTTGTCGTCGGCGTAGTCGATCTTGGCCCGCTCGAACAGGCGCTCGACGATACGCCGGCCAAGGCCAGCATATTGGTCGCGGACTGCGGTGCGTGTGGCGCGCCGGATCGCCGCGCGCGCCTTGCCGGTGACGGCAAGCGATTCCCAGGCCGACGGCGGCGCCGATTGAGCCTCTGAGGTCAGAACCTCAACCTCGTCGCCATTCTGCAGCTCCGAGGACAGTGGCGCGAACTTGCCGTTGATCTTGCAGCCCACGGCGCTGTTACCGACATCGGTGTGCACCGCATAGGCGAAGTCGATCACATTGGCATGGCGCGGTAGCGCGATCAGTTTGCCCTTCGGGGTGAAGCAGAACACCTGATCGTGGAATAATTCGAGCTTGGTGTGCTCGAGGAATTCCTCGGGATTGGTGCTCTCAGAGAGAATTCCGACGGTGTGGCGCAGCCAGGCAAACGCATTGGACTCGCGCTTCAGGAATTCCGTCGGCGATCCGACACCCTCCTTGTAGAAGACATGCGCGGCGATGCCGCGCTCGGCGATCTGGTCCATCTCCTCGGTGCGGATCTGGAGCTCGACACGCTGGTTGCCCGGGCCGATCACCGTGGTGTGGATCGACCGATAGTCGTTCTGCTTGGGGGTCGAGATGTAGTCCTTGAAGCGACCCGGCACGACCGGCCAGGTGGTATGGACGATGCCGAGCGCGCGGTAGCAGGCCTCGACGTCGTTGACCACGACACGGAAGCCGAAGATGTCGGACAATTGCTCGAAGCCGACCGACTTGCGCTCCATCTTGGTCCAGATCGAGAACGGCTTCTTGCGGCGACCGTAGACGCGCGCACCAAGGCCCCTGTGGCGCAGATTGTTGGAGAGCTGAGCCTCGATCTCGCCGATCAAATTGCGGTTGCGCTCTGCCAGCCCATCGAGCCGCTGCATCACCACGTTGTAGGCTTCGGGATCGAGGGTGCGGAAGGACAGGTCCTCCAGCTCCTCACGCATCTCCTGCATGCCCATGCGGCCCGCGAGAGGCGCGTAGATGTCGAGCGTCTCCTCGGCGATCCGGCGCCGAGATTCCGGCCGCACGAATTCCAGCGTGCGCATGTTGTGCAGGCGGTCGGCGAGCTTGACCAGGAGAACGCGGACGTCGTCGGCGATCGCCAGCAGGAGCTTGCGCAGGTTCTCGGCCTGCTTGGCCTCGCGCGATACCAGCTCCAGCCGCTTCAGCTTGGTCAGGCCCTCGACCAGCGCACCGATCTCGGGGCCGAAGATCTGATCGATCTCGGCACGGGTCGCCTCGGTGTCCTCGATCGTGTCGTGCAATAGCGCCGCGACGATGGTGGCGTCGTCGAGCTTCAGGTCGGTGAGGATCGCCGCCACTTCGAGCGGATGGGAGAAGTACGGGTCGCCCGAGGCGCGGGTCTGCGAACCGTGCGCCTTCATCGCGTAGACATAGGCGCGGTTCAGCAAGTCTTCGTTGGTGTGGGGGTTATAGGACCTGACGCGCTCGACGAGGTCATATTGCCGCATCATGCGCGCCCGCGGCTTTGGAGGCCGCGTCGTCGGCGCAGTCGGGGCCACGGCGACCGATTCGGTCGCGGCCTCCATCTGCGTAAATTTGCGACGCCGATACACCATCTCTGCCCGCGTCTTCCTGCCTTCAAACGAACCAGAAAATGGCCCGTTGTATACATCCTAACGCCAATCGTGCGCGTGTCCGACACAATCGGAAACGGCACTCGCATGCGCGCTGTGCCGGCGCTATGGTAACCACGAAAAGGTCAACAAAAGCAAAGGCCCGAACGCGGGTTCGGGCCTTTGATGAAATCAAAATTTCGTCGGTGCGGCGCGAGGACGATTACTCGTCCTCCTCGGGCTGCTCCTCCGGCGGTGCGAGGCCCTCGAGGCCCTTCAGGAGCTCCTCTTCCGTCATGCGCTCGACAGCAACCTCGGTATCGTCGGCATCGACGCTGGCGCCAGCGGAACCGATCAAAGGCACGGTATCGGGCTCAGGCTCGTCCACCTCGACGAATTTCTGCAAGGAGTGGACCAGCTCCTCGCGCAGATCCTCCGGCGAAATGGTCTGGTCGGCAATTTCGCGCAAAGAGACAACAGGGTTCTTGTCGTTATCCCGGTCAACCGTTAGTTGTGAACCGGATGAAATCATGCGGGCGCGGTGGGCGGCCAGCAGGACGAGGTCAAACCGGTTGTCGACCTTGTCGATACAATCTTCTACGGTGACGCGAGCCATTAGACTGTCGCTCCGCTCTAGGGTGGGTCAAAACATGTGGATGATGCGGGCTAGTTATAGAGGCCGGGGCGGTTTCGCAAGATCATTTTGTGATTTGGCCTCGCCAAACGCCTTTGATAACCCCACATTGGGGCTAGAATCGGCGTTTCCCGGGTCGCCAAGGAGGGCGGCGCCGGACGGGCCGACCGCCACAACTATACCTTGGTTTGCCCTGAATTCTCCGGATTTACGGTTTCGACGGGTTTTGGCAGCTTCTTGACCTGCGCGGATTGCTGCCGTCGCGCCAACAATAAAACGATTGAACACGAACACTACGCGAGCAACTGAATGTCACCTTCTCCAACCAACAAGATCGCGCTCTTCATCGATGGAGCCAATCTGTACGCGACGGCAAAAACGCTGGGCTTCGATATCGACTACAAGCGCCTGCTGAAGGAATTCCAGAGCCGGGGGACGCTTCTGCGCGCTTTCTACTACACCGCCATCATCGAGGATCAGGAATACTCTTCGATACGTCCCCTCATCGACTGGCTCGACTACAACGGCTACACCGTCGTCACCAAGGCCACGAAGGAATTCATCGACGCCAGCGGCCGCCGCAAGGTCAAGGGCAACATGGATATCGAGCTCGCGGTAGACGCCATGGAACTCGCCGAGCACATTGACCAGATGGTGCTGTTCTCCGGTGACGGCGATTTCCGCTCGCTGGTCGAGGCCGTACAGCGCCGCGGCGTGCGCGTCACCGTCATCTCCACCATTGCCAGCCAGCCGCCGATGATCGCCGACGAGCTGCGCCGCCAGGCCGACGTCTTCACCGATCTCGTCGAGCTCCAGTCCAAGCTTGGTCGCGACCCGTCCGAACGCCCTGCTCCGCGCGAGCGTGGCGACCGCGAAGCACGTCATCACGCCCCGCAATTCCTCCAGCGCGCGACCACGATGGCGCCGAGGGGCGATGACGACTTCGACGAGTGAAGCGCCCCGGTTAAGCCGCCAGGCCCCCACCGTCGTACCCGACCGTGACTGCCCGCTCTGTCCGCGTCTGGTGGCCTTTCGCGAGGCGAACCGGACACGCGAGCCGTCCTGGCACAACGCGCCGGTTGCGCCGTTCGGCGACGTCAAGGCACGCCTCTTGATCGTCGGTCTCGCACCCGGGATGCAGGGCGCCAACCGCACGGGGCGCCCATTCACGGGCGACTATGCCGGTGACCTGCTCTACGCAACGCTGATCGAATACGGATTTGCCAAGGGGACCTATCGGGCACGGCCCGACGACGGCCTGAAGCTGGTTGACTGCCGGATCGCCAATGCGGTGCACTGCGTGCCGCCGCAGAACAAGCCGCTGCCGGCAGAGATCAACACCTGCCGCCGCTTCCTCGCCGCGAATCTCGAGACGATGCCGAACCTGCGTGCCATCGTCGCGCTGGGACGAATTGCGCACGATACCGTGCTGAAGCCGCTGGGCCTGAAAGGCGCGCAGGCGCCGTTCGGTCACGGCGCTGTGCACCAGGCGGGCGCACTCCGGCTGTACGACAGCTATCACTGCTCCCGCTACAACACGAACACCGGCGTGCTCACGCCGGACATGTTCCGCAAGGTGTTTTCGAAGGTGAAGGCCGATCTCGACTAAAGCGCGATGAGACTAGGACGCATCGTCATTGCGGTTCAGGTTGTTGTTTGAGCAGGATCTTTCGCGCAAACGCTCCGCGGTTGTCGCGAGGGAAAACCGCTTCACACTTTTGCGGATCATGCTCTTAGGCCTTCACTGGATTGGCCTTCAGCCAGCCCAGCACGTCGCCGGCGTTCCGATCCGGCGGAAAGACCGGGTAGAATACGTGCGTAATCTTCGCGTCGTCGATGATCAGCGCAAGGCGCTTGATCAGCGTCAACCCGGCAACCTCCATCGTCGGCAGCTTGAGCGCACGGGTCAGTTCGAGCTTCTCGTCTGACAGCACCGGAAACGGCAAGTGCAAGCGCGAGGCCATCTCGGCCTGGTAGTCATTGCTCTGGGTCGAGAGTCCGAACACATGGGACGCGCCGGCTGCCTTCAACTCGGCGAAGAGATCGCGGAACGCGCAGGTCTGCGGCGTGCAGCCGCGCGCGCCGGGGATCATGTCCCAATCGTCGACCAGCGCGATCTTGCCCGGCTCGCCGGTGCGCGGATAGCCGAACACCACGGTGCGGCCGCGCAGCGCCGACAGCGTCACTGACGTATCGTCGGTCGCGCGCAAACTGATCGGCGGGAACATCATGCCCGTCAGATGCGCCGCGCCGCCATCATCCGCCGGCGCGGGAATCTTGCTCCAGTCGACCTCGAGCAGGTTTCTCTGGTTCATCACCTCATCCCCTCGCCCGCATCAGCCGGCCCTTCTCCCGGCCCCAGTCGCGCTTCTTCTCGCTCTCGCGCTTGTCGTGCAGCTTCTTGCCCTTTGCGACCGCAAGCTGAAGCTTCGCCCGCCCGCGCTCGTTGAAGTAAAGCTTGAGCGGGATCAGCGTCATGCCTTCGCGGTCGACCGCGCCGATCAGCTTGTTGATCTGTCGGCGATGGAGCAGCAGTTTTCGCGGCCGCTTGGGCTCGTGGTTGAAGCGGTTGCCCTGGAGATATTCGGGAATGGTGGCGTTGATCAGCCAGATCTCGCCGTTTTTCGAATCGGCGTAGGATTCCGCGATCGTGCTCTTTCCGTTGCGGATCGATTTGACCTCGGTGCCGGTCAGCGCAATGCCCGCCTCGACCGTATCCTCGATCGCATAATTGAACCGGGCCTTGCGATTTTCCGCCATGACCTTGATGGGGCGTTCGTTCTTGTCGGCCATTGTAGTCAAAAACCTGGCAGAAAAAACTGAGCAGTATGCGCGCGCACGCTAACAGTTTGGATGAAGGGCGCGCGTCAAGACTTCTTGAGGAGATCGCGGATCTCGGTCAGCAGTTCGACTTCGGCCGACGGCTTCGCGGGAGCGGCAGGCGCAGCCTCCTCCTTGCGCTTCAACTTGTTCATGGCGCGGATCACCAGAAACAGCACGAAGGCAACGATGATGAAGTTGATCGTCAGCGTGAGGAAGCTGCCCCAAGCCAAGACGGCGCCCTGCTTTTTCGCGTCTGCAAGATTGCCGGCGCTGACCGCCTTCGACAGCGGCGTAAAGTAGTTGGAGAAGTCGAGTCCTCCGGTGGCCGCGCCGATGATCGGCATGATCACGTCGCCGACCAGCGAGTTCACGATGGCACCGAACGCTGCGCCGATGATGACGCCGACCGCGAGGTCGACGACGTTGCCCTTCATCGCAAACTCGCGGAACTCCTTGAGCATCTGCATGCCCTTTTCCTCGACGCTCATGAAAAGCTCCCCGATTGGCTAAGGCGTCAGTTGATCAGGCCGGCATGGACCATGGCGCTGCGCACCGCGACGCGGGTCGGCTCTGACACCGGCACCATCGGCAGCCGGAGCGTCTCGTCCATCTTGCCGAGCAGCGAAAGTGCATATTTGATCGGCGCCGGATTGCTCTCGATGAAGAGGTTGTTGTGCAGTGGCATCAACTTGTCGTGCAACTTTAAGGCGGTTGCATGGTCGCCCTTCTGCCAGGCGATGTGGAATTCCGAGCACAGCCGCGGCGCGACGTTTGAGGTCACCGAGATGCAGCCGTGGCCGCCATGCGCCATGTAACCGAGCACGGTCGCGTCCTCGCCCGAGAGCTGGTTGAAATCCTCGCCCATCGCGGCGCGCTGCTGCGACACCCGCACCATGCTGGCGGTGGCATCCTTGACGCCGGCGATGTTCTTCAGATCCCACAGCCGCTTCATGGTGTCGACCGACATGTCGATCACCGAGCGCGGCGGGATGTTGTAGATGATGATCGGAATTCCAATCGCATCGTTGATCGCCTTGAAGTGCTGGTAGAGCCCTTCCTGGGTCGGCTTGTTGTAGTAAGGCGTCACCACCAGCACGGCATTGGCGCCCGCCTTCTCGGCGTGCTGGGCGAGCTCGACGGCTTCCTTGGTGGAGTTGGAGCCGGCGCCGGCGATCACGGGCACGCGCCCCTTGGCCTCCTGGATGCACCATTCCACGACCTTCTTGTGCTCGTCATGGCTGAGCGTCGGGCTCTCGCCGGTGGTGCCGACCGGAACCAGGCCGTGGGTACCCTCGGCGATCTGCCAGTTGACCAGCGAGCGGAACGCAGCCTCGTCGAGCGAGCCGTTCTTGAACGGCGTGACCAAGGCGGTAAACGACCCCCGGAACTTCGTCTTGGCTGCCATGGGCTTCCTCCGTACGCGTGCTGGCCTGAAAAGAGGCCTCTTTCATATCGGGTCTAATGGGCCGGTAAAAGACCCGGTCAGAGGTGACGCACCGTTTAGGCCGCGATTTTGCCGCGGTGATGGTCCAAACACGGCCGCGGTAAGCGGCTGTTGGTATTTTTTCCGCATATTCAATCAAATACAGCTAGGTCTTGAGCCACTTGAACGATTCGGGGCGACGAAACGCCGTGACCTTCTTTTCCCATGCCACATGGCGATCCGCCGGCCTGGTTGTGTGCCTGATGGCGGGGCTCTCGGTCGGTTGCGCGGCCTTGGCCAAGTCCAATGAGACCACCGCGGACGGGACCAAGGACACAGCGAAACCAGCCGCCAAGGATACCGCGAAGGGCCCCGTCAAAGGATCTGCCAAAGAATCAGCCAAGGGAACCGACAAGGGAACGGACAAGGGAACTGGCAGGGACACGGCCAAGGGCGGCGCTAGCAAGGGAACGGCTGGCGCACCGGCCAAGGATGCTGCGAAGAAACCTGTCAAGGATGCCGGCAAGGAACCCGCAAAGGACAAGCCCAAGCCTGCGGCCGCGGCACCTGCGCCAAAATCCCAGCCGACCGCCAACAGCTCGTCCCCCAAAACCGCACCCGCCCCGGCGGCGACGGCTGCCGTCAGACCAACCGCCGCCCCCGTGCTGGCGCCGGCAACGCGCCAGCATGCCGCACCACGCAAGCCTGTCACGCCGGCTGCGGTCGCTGCGACCTCGTCGACCTCGCAGGCCGACAAGGACACGCTGGAGAACGTCATCGAGCTCGTGCGCAAGCACAGGCCGGGCGATGCCACCGACAACGCGGCTGCGATCTCGGATCCGGTCGCGCGAAAACTCGCCGAATGGATCATCCTGCGCAGCGACGACAATGGTGCCAGCGTCGAGCGCTACCGCGCTTTCATCAGCGCCAATCCGAGCTGGCCGTCGCAGACCTTCCTGCGCCGCCGCCTCGAAGCCGCGCTCTGGGACGACCGGCGCGAGGATCAGGCCGCCTGGTCGTGGTTCGAGAACGAATCCCCGGTCTCCGCCAAGGGCCGTTTCTCGCTCGCCAAGGCGATGCTGGCGCGCGGCGACCGCGCCAACGCCGAACGCCTCGTGCGCGAGGCCTGGCGCTCCGATCCGATGTCGGAAGAGACGGAGAACAACGCGCTCGACCAGTTCGGCGCGCTGCTCACGCCGGGCGACCAGAAGGCGCGGATGGACACGCTGCTCTATGGCAGCGAGCACGAGGCCGCGCTGCGCGCAGCCAAGCGGCTCGGTGCGGGCTATGTGGCGCTCGCCAAGGCACGCATCGCCTCCTACAAGAAGGCGCCGAACACGCGCGCCTTGCTCGAAGCCGTACCGCACGAGCTGCACGGCGATCCCGGCTTCATCTTCAGCAAGATCCAGCTTTTGCGCCGCGAAGAGAAGTTCGCGGAAGCTGCGCAACTGATGCTGTCGGCGCCGAAGGACCCGAACCGGCTCTACAATCTCGACGAATGGTGGATCGAGCGGCGCCTGATCGCGCGCAAGATGATCGACACCGAGGAATTCCGCAGCGCCTATCTGATCGCGCGCGACGCGGCCCTGCCCTCGCGCGACATCTACAAGACCGAGCAGGAGTTCACCGCGGGCTGGATCGCACTGCGCTTTCTCAATGATCCAGCGGCCGCCGCCCAGCACTTTGCCCGCATTGGCGTCGGCAGCGTCAACCCGACCACGCTGGCGCGCGCCGGCTATTGGCAGGGCCGCGCGGCGGAAGCGACGGGCCGCCAGCAGGAAGCACGCAACGCCTATGCACGCGCGGCCGAGCAGTCGACGAGCTACTATGGCCAGCTTGCGCGGGCAAAACTCGGCCTGCCGCAGATCGAGCTCAACAGCGCGCCGCGCGGACGCGGCGCCGAGCGGCTCGAGATCGTGCGCGCGGCGCAACTGCTCTACGAACTCGACGAGCGCGAGATCGCGATCCCCATGCTCGCCGACATGGGCGAGAACGGCGACCCCGAAGCACTTGCCGGCCTCGGCGAGCTGACCCAGCGCTACAGCGACGCCCGCGGCATGCTGCTGGTCGGCAAGGCCGCGCTCAACCGCGGGCTGCCCTTCGACTTCTACGCCTATCCGGTCAACGGCATCCCGCAGTTCAGCCAGATCGGGCCCGAGGTCGAGCGCAGCATCGTCTACGCGATCGCGCGGCAGGAAAGCGCGTTTAATCCGGCGGTGGTATCGCCGGCGCAGGCCTACGGGCTGATGCAGGTGACGCCGGACGCTGCGCGCTACGTCTGCAAGCGGCACGGGGCGACCTACGACCTGTCGCGACTGAAGAACGATTCGGTCTACAACGCCACGCTTGGCGCGGCCGAACTCGGCGGTCTGCTCGAGGACTACCGCGGCTCCTACATCATGACCTTCGCCGCCTATAATGCCGGCCGCGGCAGCGTGAAGAAGTGGGTCGAGCGCTACGGCGATCCGCGCGAATCCAGGATCGACGCGGTCGACTGGGTCGAGCTGATTCCGTTCTCCGAAACGCGCAACTACGTGCAGCGCATCATGGAGAACCTTCAAGTTTATCGCGCGCGCTTCGGTGGCGGCTCTCGGCTGCAAATTGACGCCGACCTGCACAGAGGCACGACCGGCAGCGTCGAGTAACTGCGCGGCTCCGCGTTGAACGTGTTCCCGTCATCTCGTCCGCTGCAATCAAGCGGATCGCAGCCGCATTTCCGTTTAGGAACGTGTCCGCCTGCGAGTCATTAGCCTGCCGCCAAATCAACGGGAGTACGGCATGCGGAATAAGGTCTTCATGGCAATGGTTGCGGCACTGCTCGCCAGTACGTCGATTGCTCCGGCGTTCGCGCAAGGAGCCGGCGGAAGTGGTGGGTCCGCAGGTGCTGGTGGAACAGGCTCGGGCAGTGGCGGAGCCAGCAGCGCTGGAGCTGGTGCCGGAGCTGGCGGTATGGGTACGAGCGGGACCACCGGCAGCTCGGCGGGCGCCGGAGCTGGAGCCGGAACATCCAACTCCGCAGGCGGATCTCAACACCCGGGTCCGAGGCGGGACAGGTACTCGCACCCCAGATAGCCTTCCGAAATCGGGAACGGCATGAGCCGAGGACTCGTGGCTTACCGCCCCTCCGCGATCGAGGCGCGGTCCAAGAAGAGCTGCCAAGCCATCGGCGCGGCGTCATAGCTGGCAACGCCGCGCATCAATTCGTCGACGCCATGCCCCCAGAGGCATGTCATGTTTCGCGTGATCTGCGCATCGATATCGATGGCTTTGATGCTGTCAGGTATCGCGACCGGTAGCTCGACGCGCGCGAACTAGCTCCGCGAGACTAGCGAGCCGCGCCGGCAATCCAAGCGCCACGAATTCCATCGTCACCTGACCGGAATGGGCCTGCCCGCGGGTGCGTACGGGCGGGCAACGCCAGTTGTCGCCGACTGCGACCAGTATGGGTTGTCCATGCACATGGCCGACAACCCCGCTGCAGCCGCCTTGCACGCCTCCCAGGACGGGTAGTTGCAGTACATCGTAC
>NZ_JBANBA010000142.1:0-18752 GCF_059803475.1 Bradyrhizobium sp. UFLA05-89
CATCGAGAGCTACACGCCCAAATACGAGAAGGCGGCCGACTGCCTCAGTAAGGATCGATACGCGCTGCTGGCCTTCTGTAAGCGCTTACGCGTACGTCCATTCTTTTGTTCGGCTGCGCCGCGGGCCCATTCTTCCGTCCCGGCCACCGATCTCGCACCCGCCGCGCGCAGGGGCGGTCAAGGCTGGCCGCGTTTGCGGCCACCGCAAGGCTTAGCCTTGACCGCCCGAGCACGGCGGCATGCTGGCGTGGAACGGGACTGCATTCCTGGCGGGCACTTGCCGTCAGGCGGGATTATCTTTGGTGGGCGCGGGCGACCTCGTGGCGAAGCGTGGCGCATCGGCTGCAACTGCCACCAGGCTGCCCTATTTTGTCCTCGTGTTGTAGCAAGTGTTGACCGCTCCTCCGGCGCACCAACGGCCGTAGATGCCCATTGATGGATCGAAGATCTTTCTCGGCCACTCGATCCAATCAACCTCTTTCGCAGCTTCCGCCCAAAATCCTTCCGGATCAGCTAGCGCACGCGCAAGACTTTCCTGATAATAGCTCACACCTAAGCCCCCAATGATTGACGGCTTGCTCATTTTGATTCCTTCACAACCACGTTGAGGGTCTGTACCGTCTCGGAGATTGTGTGATGCTGCGGATCCGCCCAATAGAGTCTTATTGTGTGCCGACCAGGCCTGGCAGGGAGATCGAAAACATAGAGATAGCGGCCATCACCAAGCTGGATCAGTTGGTCTGCCATTGGCATGAGCTCGGTTTCGTCCATCGCAACATGCAGATGAACGCTCGGATTGGCAGAGCTCACGGTCATTTCTGCGATGTTATCGTCGGCTTGGAAAACGAAAGCAACACGCTCGCCGATGGTATTACCCGATTGCGGCAGGAGGATCTTCAATGCGGGCAACTCGCCGGTATTTCCCGATCTCGCAACAGGCGCGCCGTCAGACCCGTGCATATGGTGCATGCCCGGCTCATGGTGTTGTGCGTGGGCTGGAGCCGCGACCAGAGCGCCAGCCACAAGAATCATGCACCAAATGAACTGTTTGAATCGATCGCCAAGCCGGTTGGGACGGGATGATCTTTGCATGCTTTCCTCCTTTGTTTGCGAGCCCTGAAAGATTTCCACTAATTCAGTGCACATGTTGAGCGGGTGGCGGGAGAATTTTGGACTCTCTATTGAGAACTCGGACCTGCGAGATCAGCTCGTCGGAATTTTGCCAACCACTTTCGTCCTCCTCTTGCAACCAGCGCGCACGGATGTATCCGAACCTGTCGATTAGGAATTCCATGGAATGTCTTCCCATTTCCAAACGCTTGGGATCTCCACGATTTGTAGTGCTCCGGGAGAGTAGATCGTAACTCTCTCTAACCTCTTGTGCTCCATGCCGGACATTCGGGACGCCCGCCGCCAGCTTTGCGTTCGGCGACACGATAATCGCCCACAATCGTTCTTTCCGGAATCTTTTCTGCTCAAGGCGTAGCTGTTTAATGCGCATTGCGTCGGACTTTTCGGGAAACACGAGCAACACATTGCTTTGCTCACGGAAGTCCTTCAGCTCCCTCTCCGCCCCATTCTCGTCCTCTAAGAAAAAGTTTGGAGCCCCCAGCCACGGATGATCGGGTACGATTTCAGGCGACAGGAGGCGCGCCTGAAATCCCTCTGAAAACGTCCGCAGGAAGTTGATCACATCCCAGCGGGCCTGTTCATCCAATACATCAGCAAATCCGGGCATGCCGCTTTTTGGAATTCCATGGCTAAGCCACCAAAACATGTCGCCGGCCGTGTGCAGCGCAGTATGCGGTTCGCTCAAATTCGCGGACGGCTTGGGAAGGGTCGATGCCGCCGGACCATCGCCAAGCCCTCCGCTGCCGTGGCAAGCCGCACAATTCTGGGCAAATAGACGCTTTCCATTGGTTATTGATATCGTCGAATAGGCAACCGACGGGCGGCGGTAAGTATCGGGATAGGCTTGCACGGATATCTGCCACAGACCGCCTGCGACCGAAATAACGGCGGCGGCGCCTGCTGCAACTGCTTTTACCTTTTGCGGCTTTCTCAAACAAACGAGTAGGCCCCAGAAGAGTGACAATAGTGCTAGTGAGAAGGCGCCCGCCGCGATAACGGGCGTCGGCCACGCCGGCCACGTGGCTTCGATCGAAAAGCGAAACGGCAGCCACCAGATGGGCTGATCATGTCGTGCTGGTATGACTGAAGAGAGCGCGGCTGCGCAGCCGACGATCAGAACACCGCAAAAGAATTCAGTTGCTGCCCATCCAGCTCCTGCAAGAAAAGCCGCGGGTTTTGCTCCTACGGTTTCCATGACGGGTAGGAAGCGCGTGCGAATACGATTGGCCACCAACAGGATGCATGCAAGCAGAGCAAGCTTCGTTATAATTAGTTGACCATAGGTCGTGCCAAGCCACTCGCCAGCCGAACTAGCGGAGCTAAACGCGAGCACCAAACCTGATGCGACGACGACGACCACGAAACCGATTGCTAGTTGGGAGAAACGTCGTAGCGTCGCTGCGACATAGACGCGCCGAGTCTCCGTAGAGGTGACGGCGACCGAAGCCACCAGCCAGATCCAAGCCGGTAAGGCCCCAAGCCAAGCAGAAACCGCGAGCACGTGAAGTTGATAGGTCGGAACGAGCCAACGGCTGCTGTTGTCTTCCCCGGCGGCGTGTCCAGCAAGTGGACCAATCAGCGCGATCAGTGCTGCTGTCCCGGCTGTCACGATTGAAGCTAAACGTTGCTGCTCCCTCGACCAGCCGCGAATTAGGATCGCTGTCGGCAGCAGCAAAAGAAGAGAGAGCGCTAATCTTGCAAGCGTGATCCGACCGTAATGTGTGTCAAATCCGAATCTTTCCAGCGTCTGGCCAGCCGCTACTATCTCCGGTAGTGCCATATCTGTCGCAATCGCGACTTGAGCGATAAATAACCCAGCGGTAGCAAAGAGGTGAATGCCGGCCGCCCAGAGAAAGCTCACCTGCACTCGTCTTTGCCAAGCGGCAAGGAACGGATCGGAAGACGGCGCTGCCAGCAATAGAAAGAGTACTCCGCCTATGACCCATGCAAGCGCAATGTCAGCGATGGCCTTGCACAGAGCTGGAAACAATACCGTCATTCCGCATGCCTAACGTTCCTCGACGGTGAACTGATAGCCGTAGTCCACCACATGTCCGTCTTGCGAGAGCACGCGGTAATGAACTGAATAGCTGCCCGGCCTCATGTCAGATACTGCCGTTACCATGCACTTCGGATCATTGCCTGCTTTCAAATCGCCGAGCGTTAGCGACTGACCGTTGGCGTTCTTGAGCTCCACTTTCGAAAACTTGAGCTCTATGCGTTCGTTGAAGCACAGTTCGATCTGCTGCGGCGAATGAGCTAACACTGCCCGGCTCGCGGGATCGGACTTCACGAGAGCGGCATGTGCAGAGGCAGCCGTCGGCAGGCACACGAGGCCAACGCACAGCAACGTGATGCCAAGCGCTGATACCGGACGCCTGCTTGCGGACGAGAGTTCTTTTACGGTCCCTTGAATCAGCCTAGTTCGCGCCCTGCCGGTGCCGGCGGTCAAGTTTGGCGTGCCAGCATGATCGAGTGACGGCCCCGTCGCTACTCGGATGTAACCGCTCTTGTTTCCGTGTTTTTTGTGAGACATGAGTGTAACCTTATTGGCGGACAGCGGCCGACAAAGTGCTAGCCTAGCTTTCCTTGCGCAACGTGGAGTACCAAAACAGGGCGGCCCCGGCTGCCAGCGTTCCTAGAACGATTGCGAAACTGTCCCTATATCGGACCCAAATCCCGTTGCCGTAACCAACCGAAAACGGAAATCTCGATACGTATTTCGGTCCGTCGCCGACTGTCACGAGGCCCACAAAGCGCCCGGATTCGGGGAACGTGTACTGAAACGATAGTGAGCCTGTCGGATATTGTTTTGGCGGGATTCGAAGGACGGCCTCGCTGTCTACGTCGTTGCCGGCGTCTCGCAACAACCGCACCTCGATGGGCAGATCACGTAGCACATCGCCGACGGCATCCAAGACGATGACCGTGCGGCCGATTTCCGGAATGTCCTCGCAAAATTCCTGATTCCCCTGCTTGGCCGGCTGGTATCCGGTAAAATGCATCATATAGGGCCCAGCGCGAAGCTTGCACACGTCTTTCTCCATCGAGACTCCCCCGTGTGCAATCGCTGGCCGCGCCGCACCGCAGTCTAGGATGAGGAGCAAAGATGGAATTCCAAGCACTGCGGCTTTTACGATGTTCAACCCGCACCTCCTTTCGGATTCTCAGCCGTGCGGTTGTCGGGATAGGTGAATACAGGGACCATGGGGCCGCTGACGTTTGAGATTGTCCGTTTGCCGTGCTCGTCATAGAAGAACAACAGTCCTCCCAACGTGTTGTCCGGATCGTTGATCAGGCTACTCAAGCGCTCCGTCTCCCATGCCGCGTCGGTCGCTTCGATATCGACTGTCTTCGTTTCACCCGGCTTGAGCGGTCGGCTGTCGCTCACCTTAAGCCCATTCGGAGGAAGCAATTCCTTGGGGTAATTCGGATCCACCGTCGCCATTGCCTGGCTAACCTCATGGTTGATGAAGCGCTGATTGGAAGTTAAGAACTCGCCAAGCTGTGCTGAGGTGCTCCCATTGTTCGTCAGTGTCACGTTCATACGAAGCGAGCGGCCAGGGACGTCATAGTTTGACTTTTTGACCACAACTTTGACCTGCTCAGGCACTTCCGGTAGGGGCTCGACTGTTGCGCGGGACCCCTGCAGCGGCACGGTCCTTGGATAAGCGGTGTCGGTCGCCTGAAAGCCGAAGAATACGATGAGAATCGTCGCCACGAGCAAACCGGCCCCAAATAGGCGATCTGTGCTGGTAACGAGCTGAGATCGATCGCCGCCTTTTTCCGTCAACGCGCGAAAACGCGGCAGAAGGAGCGGCCGGCGCAACCACCAGACAAGCCACACGATGGCGATCGCAACCCACAAGCCATGCCAGAAGAACACCCTGCCAAGGCCCCAGGTTTCGAGATTGTCGATAGTCTCGCCACTGAGAGTTTTGATTGGAAGCTTGAAGTCGCTTTCGTTCCCCGTCACCGTCAGCCAGTTTCCCGGTCCGAGCAGCGGCCCGGCTCCCATCACGTTGATCATCGGATGGACGTGATGGTGGCCTGGCACTCGTCCTTTGAGCACTGTTTTGAATTCATAGTCCCGGTTCAACTCCAGTTTGGTGGACTGAATTGCTGGGACGCCATTAATGTAGCTCTCGGTTCGGGCTAGCACCGGGCCCGGCGTCCCGTTTCCCAGAAAGGCCGCGTCGGGAAGGGGTAGGTTGACTGGCCAGATCGGGAAGAGTCGGAATTTGCCGGTGACAACGATTTCACCGTTCACGCGAATTTCGTTCGTGCTCCACGTCACATCGTAAAAATGAGCCGTCCGCATCCGCAGAAACGGCTCCTGATTGCGCTCACCATGCGCCAGAGCAGCATCTGGGACGAAGGTCAGTATTCCGATCTGCATGATCGCCGCCGCTGCCGATAAGATTACACGCACGCATGAGCTTTTGCGGAAACAGAATGTTCTCATTTGGAGTCCTCCCAGTCCCAGCAGGATCATTCGGCTGCGACGAAGCGCCCTTGCAGGCTGGTGCCGTCTATGGCTTTTTGGGCTGTCTCAGCTGGCTGATCCTTATCGGTGAGCCCCATGAAATTTTTCAGGGTGTTTGGCGTCGTTACCACACGAGCGAGGAGCATTCCGATATGCCACCACGCCAAATACATCAGTATGGATACGAACGCCGAGAAAAAGGAGGCGATAATGGCTGAGTGGCCACCAAAAGTTCGAAGCGTGCCCCGCTCTATCAGCCGGATATACTCAGGCAGGGCGGTGCGGGTGAAGGCATAGCTGATGTAATCACCCACGGAAACAAGCTGCCCCATCACTTCTACGGGTAGCCGATATGGCGCCAGCCAAAACCAGTTAGCCGGGTAGAAAAGCAGTGCGAATGCAAAGGCGCCGGACATCGCCGTGAACAAAAAATTCCCGGTCAGCAAAAGAGCGACATCGAGGACTAGTGCGCCAGGTATCAGCAGCGCTGGAATGACCTCGCTCATCGGAAAGTACGACCACAGGTGGAAACCGAAATATCGATTTATCCACTGACCGAACAGGAGACAAACGACCGCAAATGTAGCGGCGATTGGAAGTCTAAATTTAGTCCAAAACACATACTGCAAAGCTGCAGGGAATGTTATGGCCATAATTGGAGTCAGGGTGACCCACCACTGTCTGTCTTTCCAATCGATCCACATATCCCAGTCCCCTGCGGTCAGCATGTAATGAAGGTGGAATGCGCCGGAGACGGCCAGAAAAAGGATGGCGGCGACGAGAAGGTCAAACACTCTTGAGATTCTTGCTGACTCTTTAGGCCATTCGAGCCCATACAGTTTCACAGACGTTCCTCCTTGCATGGCTTCCTCCTTAATTCTTTTACCGAGTTGAGATCGACCTTCCTGGAAACCGACGCCCGACATGTTTACAAGACGGCATGCTTTGCACATGCCGGGCTGTCAGCGATTAATGGTTCATAAGCGGTTTCAGCGCTGGGTGGCGACCGAAACTTCGTCCTCTCGGGAAAGCCGCCCGATCACTTCAAGCATGTGCATCGCGATCTGGATCAGGAGCCCACCCAAGGCCAGCACACTCCAGCCCATCACGACAAAACCCCAGTGCAAGGGATAGGAGAACACCTCTTCCATCAGGAAGAAGGCATGGCCCCACTCGTTGTAGCCCAAGTTCGGCAATATTAGAAACGGACCTACAACCGCGAGCACGAATGGAATTGAGATCTGCGTTGCGAACTTCGGCAGCCTCGTCATCGCGTACAGAAATGATCCCACGCCAAACAGCACGTAGAGTGGCATGGTGCCGTAGAACAGCACGATGTGACTCGGCGTGAAGCTTGTATCCCGGACCACAACCTGATGCCATGAGGCGTCCTGCTCGGCAAAGAAGCTCGTAGCGAACCAGACGCAAAAGGCATAGACGAAGATGAACAGGACCAGATTGAAGTAACGCCGGAGCTCTTCCCGCGGTTTGAGCGCGCCAAGATTGCGGTCTCGCGTGAACCATAGATACGCCCAGGTCACCACCCAGAGCAAAGGGATGACGCTAAGCTCAACCTTCAGCAACGTCATCCAAGCGGCATCGAACGCGGGCTCAGTCGAATCCAGGCCGGCACTCCAAGCATAGACCTGCTGAAAGATGCGCCAGAACACCATCAGCGCTAGCACCGCCAGAGTGACTCCTGCTGCAAGTTTGAAATTCGCCAACGGCTGAGTACGGTCCTCAGCGGCAGACTTGGCGTTATCAGTCATCGTGATCGACATCTTGTCTCCTCCTTGAGAATGCCTAAGGTGTAGTATTGTTTTGCGAGGGTAGTGCTCACTCCGATCGTTGACCGCAAGGATAGGATCTGTCTTCAAGCTCCCAGCTTTCTGGTTACCTCCTTGCGAACGGCGCACGCATACATGTTGATTTCGAGACCGACCGGTATTCGACGATTTTTGGGGCTTTCAGCTCATATCGATTTGCTCCTGGCTAGATGAATGCGGCGCAAAAAGTCGCGAGGACACGAGGTCCTCGCAGTGGGGGAGAACTCACCGAGTGCGCTGCAAGTGCTCGGCGAAAAAGAAACCCATGATCACGCCATCCCTGCCACCGCGCGCTGTGCCATCACCCTGATGAGATTGGCGCGACAATCCGACGATCCGCAGGAATATGATCCGACTCTTGCCTCGCCCGCTGCTGCTCTTGCAAAGCAGCGTATTGATGCATCCAAGCGTCCTTATTGAACGATTCGTTATAGTTGGACTCCACATCACTCTCCCTAGATGAGGTAAATCTTCATAGCTGACCCGGAGCTAAGCCGTTCGCTCAGGTCGACGACCGCAACAAAGCCAAAAAACGACAGTCCTCCCCCTTCTCTCTGTTCGCTCATTACCCGCACCCTCCTTTTGAAAGAGCGGTGCGGCACGTCGGGTTTGAACCTGGCCCGTATAGACGCAAGACGGTCCGCTTTCATCTCAAACGAGCCGTCCTGCTCCGGCTTCAATTTGGAAATTGGCCGCGCGTTCGGTCTCACGTTACAACCTCACGCCACGTACGAATCAAGCCTTGATGGCTGTAGCGAGACTGATTGAGGCAAGTTTCGAGAAAGCGGTTTCGCCTCGCGCTTCTTTCGTCTGAATCCGCAGAGGATCATTAACTTGAGGCTCGACGCGTGCACATACCTCAATCAGCCTCGCCATGACCGGCAGCAGCCTGTGGCCGCCGGCGAGATGCTTCGAATCTTTGCCCTTGGCGAACAGGCTCGCGCTTCGTCGACCGAGGAGGCGCGATGATAAGTGGTCTGGTACATCTCCGTTGCTCCCTCTTTAAGCCGAGTGGATCGTGCGCCACACCCGGTCCGGGGTCGCGGGCATTTCCAGGTTGCTCTTGCCGATCGCATCCGTGATCGCGTTGATCACGGCCGCCGAGGCGCCGATCGCGACCGCCTCGCCGCAGCCCTTGATGCCGAGCGGAATGACCGGGCACTCGTGGTGTGGCTGAGCTTGAACGACGGCAGGTCATCGGCGCGCGGCATGGCGTAATCCATGAAGGAGGCCGTCACCGGCTGGCCGTTCGAGTCATAGACCGCATGCTCGAGCAGGGCCTGCCCGATGCCCTGGGCAAGGCCGGCATGGACCTGGCCGTCGTCGATCATCGGCCAGCGATGATCTCGCTCAGCGTGCCGCCGGTAGGATCGTGACGCGCTGCTGTCGTTCTTAGACTTCCCGGCGAGTATTGGGGTCATTTGCGCACCTCGAACCCGATCGAAAGCGTGTTCGCCACGGTGCGCGCCACCGAACGGTGCATAGCAAGGGAGCGCTCTCACCGAACACCGCCAGACTGATGGTCTTCAAATTGATCGGTGCCGCATCGAGGACTTGACGTCGGCTCAGCGGCGCAATCACCCGCCGAGGGTCATCGCAGGTGTCAGATTCACTGACGGCATCGAGGCCACCTCTATGCCCGAACCACGCCGCCTGATCGGGCTCGTCACCCAAATTCAACATAGCTCGCTGTAGATGCCTCTGTTACTGAAGATCACGGACAGTTAGCGAGCAGAAGAAGATTGTCGGGTTGAATGTCGTCCGCCGCCGTCTTGATGTACTTTTGCCCATCGTGCGTGGCCCACACCACATCAACCCTGCGGCCGTTTTCTTCGACATAGAACTCCCATTCGTCACTCTCGATATCTTTGATAGCCTGATCGATGGATCGCTTCCACGGCGTCCCGTCGGGGTTAGCTCCCCCAACATGTGTGATTCTTTCGTGAGGGTTCTTTCTGTCCGTCTTGTTGACGTAGCGAATGCGTGCGCGTTTAGCCATTCTCGTCTCTCCTAATCTCTCCTAAATCTGCAAGTCCTGAGGGACCAGCATAGACCAATGGTTGGATTCGGCTGCCACCAATCCTGGTAGGTGCGGTGCACGCGCCCACCCCGATTTCCACCGCTCCGACATCTGCGCCGCTCCCCTCCACCCTGCGCCTCGTCATTGCGACCGGCCAGCCCGCCCCAACTGGCGGCGACTTCAACCGATTTGATGTCGCGACGCAGCCGATCGTGGCCCCCGTGAATGCTCGGGGCCATGTGGCGTTCTATGCAAGCGTCGTTCACAGCAAACAGACGGAAGGGATATTTCTTGAAGTGGGCTCTCGCATCGTCAAGTCCGCGGCGGTCGGGGATCCAGTACCTGGGGGCGGTCTACTGTCGGAGTTCGCGAAGCATCCCACTCCGTCGCTCAACAGCGCCGACAAGGTCGCCTTTGGGGCCGCAGTGAGCGGCGCTCGTGCGTCGGAGGGTGTCTTCCTCGCAGGCGACGGCGCGCTCAAGGTTATTGCCTTGAGCGGAAACGATGCGCCGGGGATGCCGACCGGCACGTTCGCGGAGTTCGACACGCCGACCCTCAATGACCGCGACGAAGTCGCATTCGTTGCAACCGTCCGCCGCGGCCGGGAGATGCTGCAAGTACCTTTACGTTCATAGCGCCGGCAAGCTGCGCAAACTCATCGCTGAAGGCGACCCGGCGCCCGTGATCCCTGGTGATCCAACGCGACTGCGGGGGACGTTCTCAAAATTCGGAGTTCCGGTCATCAACAACAAAGGCGTCATTGTGCTGCCGGCAGTGATCGACCGCGGCGAGGTGCTTGGCGGCATCTTCGTCACAGACGCGCGCGACCTCGCGCGGCTTCTGGCTGTCGGTGAGACTATCTCGCCCGGCACTATGCTCGTCCGGTTTTCGGAACGAGTCGCGCTCCACGACGACAACAACATTGCCTTCGGCGCTCATGTCGGCGCGGGCGCCGCGGCCAACGCGGAGGCCTTGTTCCTGTGTAACTTCTCGGTGCCCATACGAGCTGGGAATATCGAGACGCTCGGAGCCACTTCGGGAGTTGGCGAGATACGGAAGCCGATCCAAGCTCACGCAGAAGGATGCGTCGCAATTCGTGCCAATGCGAGCAGCGGGAAGTAGTGCCGGTACATGTTGAAGCTCAACATGAAGCCGCGTGATAGCTCCGTACCCTGCTGCAAGCGCTTGGCAAGTTCCTCGGCAGTTGAGTTGGTGCGAGCGCCGATCCCATAGCCCGGAAAGCCCGTTGCCGTATAGTAATCCTCGTCCCAAGTTCCATCGCTCTTCTGGGATGAGCAGAGATGTTCGACACCTTTCCGAATCGCCGCGTTGATTTCGGAATTGGGATTCACAGACAGCAGGCACATGAGGCCCCACGCTGTTTGCGACGGCGTGCTTGGTCCCCGTCCTCGAAGCTCAGGATCCATATAGGATGCGCAAGTTTCACCCCATCCTCCGTCGTCATTTTGCCTCGATTGGATCCAAGCAATGGCGCGCTGTACATAGGGTTGCGTCATGTCCTCGCCTATCGCCTTTAACGCCGGCAGAACGGCAGCGGTGCCGTAGATATGATTAACGCCCCAACGACCGAACCAGCTTCCTTCTTCTTCTTGTTCGCTTCGGATGTAGTCTAGAGCGCGACGAATAGCTGGATGGTTCTTATCATATCCGAGCGCCGCAAAGGCTTCGATAACGTGGCCTGTGACGTCGACGCTTGGTGGGTCAATTGCTTCGCCGAAATTACAAAATGGTATCTTTGAGATAATTTCCTTGTCGTTGTCTTTGTCGAAGGCAGCCCAACCGCCGTTGCGGCACTGCATGGCCAATGTCCATTCGACACCCAATTCAATCGCACGTTCAACCCTCGGCCGCAATTCGCCGATCGTTGATCTTAGCTTTCCGAGAACAAGGAGAGCAACGGCAGTATCATCAACGTCGGGATAATAGTTGTTAGCGCGTTCGAAGGCCCACCCGCCAGGGCGCACATTCTTGATCTTAACAGCCCAGTCTCCAGGGACGAGAACCTGCTGATTGAGAGCCCATTCCAACGCCTTGCGAACTTCGGTCTTGTCTGAAGATACACCAGCCTCGTGGAGCGCAAGGATTGCTAACAAAGTATCCCAAACCGGAGATTCGCTCGCCTGAATATGAGTGGCGCCATTTCGCTCATAGCTCCAGTGTGCGCCCAGCGCGCCGATCGCCTTGGAAACCACCGGGTGGTCTTTGCTGTACCCCTCGTTAATCAGTGCGATCAATCCATATATCCAGGGGGGTTGGATACCTCCCCACGCACCGTCCGCATCTTGATGCCGGATCATCCATTCGAGGCAGAGCTTGATCGAATTCTCACGGAAGGGGATCAGCTTCAGTCTCTGCGCCGTGTGAAGGCCGCGATCAATCTTCAAAAAGAGCCATTCTAGCGAGAAGGTGCGCGCGCGCTTCGCCGGAATCGAAAAGTCGAAATCCTCGTAGGTACTTGGAAAGAGCTCTTCGAGTTTGCTGCCGCCAGGGAGCGGCCAAACAGGGGTGCGGGCCGCTACAACGGTGAGGGGCACCATGGTCGCACGAGCCCACTGAGCGAAATTGTGAATGTTGAATGGAAACCAAAGCGGCAGCCGAATAATCTCTGAGGGCAGATTGGGCGTATGCTCCCAAGGCCAAGCGCCCACCATAGCAAGCCAATACCGCGTGAACACGCGGAGGTTTCTAATCGCGTCGTGCTCCAGGATCCATGCACGAGCCCGAACCAGTTCGTCGCAATTGGGATCAAATCCCTTGGCCCGCAGCGCTGCGTAGACCTCCACCGTCGAGTTGATATCGCCATCCGGTGCGCCAGGGTATGTTTCCCAGGAGCCATCGGGCCGCTGTCGTTGCAGCAGAGCCCCGATGATTTCCTTCTCAGAAGGCAGCTCGAAGCCAAGAATATAGCTAGCCAGCAACCACTCAGCCTCGATGGTCGAGTTTGACCCGACCATACCAACCCAGAATCCGGACGAATCTTGAGCTTGCCAGAGCCAGCCAACCGCCGCCTGGATCGCCTTAGACAGCCGATTGGAGTGAGGTCGAACGATCGACGGATTTTCTAAGTGGCTGAGATTCATTGTTTTTTCTGAGATGTGATTATGAGAGCTGTACACCTAGAGCATGAAGCGAGGCCGATTGCTTCCGCGATCATCGCCGCCCGGACTTGATCGATCGCCCGATCGGCGGCGCCCAGAAGCAGCACTCCAGCATCCGACGTCACCAGGCCAGCATCAAAGACCGCTTCCACAGCCCGGCCTTCCACCACTCCAAAATCAAACCGTTCTGCGCTACACTCTGTTCGCATCGGGACATTCCTTGAATCATCGCAAAGTCCTTCTCGCAAAAGAACTTTCGCTGATTCGCGCCCCGACGCGCCTCAACACTGTGAGAAGTGCGGGCTAACTTTGGCAGAAGCTCCACTTATCGACGCGGGATTGCTGTTCAGACAACCGAGACCATCTCGCGCCACAACTGCGCCGCCCGCTTGGCTTCTTGCCGTGTTCGCGTTCCCACAGCGAAGCGTCAAAGCGCATGCCTGCGCCTGACGACCGTGCTTTCCAGCGTGGTATGCCGACATACCAGCGGCCGCCGCGCTTGCCACTGCTTCGTCGTCCAGCGCATCGCTTGCGATCTGGCCGCCATCACGCGCCACGTCCCAAAGGTGAGGCTCATCCTTTGGCTGGTATCTGTCGGGCTCGCCGTTGATGGGGCAATGGGGCCCATCATAGCGCCTCGCGTCCCCGTAAAAGCGCAACGCGAGTTCCAAGTCGGCAACCCGATGAAGTAACACAGTCGCTTCCATCGCGATGAGGTCGGCTTCTGTCATCTTGGGTCGGTTGCACCTTCGTGTTTGCGCGGGAGCACCGTTTGATACTGCGATCATGTCAAGTTCGCGCAGGCGATCAAGCGGCACTCCGCGTCGCCACCGCAGCTGAAGCCAAAAGTGAGCAAGTGATCGTCTCATCCTTTTGGACGGGGCCAGGCGGGACACTTCGCCCCGGCGAACGACGTCAAGGATGAGCAACTGGCAAGTCTTCACGCTCTACTCCAGTCTCTCCCGCGCGATCATTGCGGACCAATCGCGCCCTTGCAGGGAACCGAAGAAGGCGCGTCGCAGTTCGATGCTGGGCTCTTTCCACACATCAGCGCCCAGTGGGCAAAGCTTGCGCGCCACCGCTCCCGCATCTTCCAACCTCGCGTGTTTCGACGCCAAGGCCCACTTACCCGGCCTGGGCGTGCGCGGGTATTTGTATATTTGTATATGTCGAACATGCGCTATCTCCGCGCTAACAATTAGTGCTTCGTTCTCGCCGCCCGCAACCTATGACGACTGGTAGGCCAACAGATTGAGGGGCTTCCACTCAAAGGAGCAACTGCCGCGCGTTGAGAACACCGCCATATCTAACCTAATCATTGATGCCTCGCTCCCCGATGCTGAACCCATGAACAGGATGATACCCGGATAGGATCGCATTGCGTTGATCACGTGGATTGTTTGATCTTTTGGTTCAATGCGGGTCGCGTGCGACCACCCCACTAGCCACCTATTCGATCACGCTTGATCACGCCCGATCCTCGTGAAACACCTATAACAATAGCGCTTCTATCGCATTGCGTACTGTGGGCGGCTATGGCAGCGGTTAGAGGGATAGAGAACGGCCTTCCGCTCCCAGCAAACGATCCCCGTTTCTCCCCGACCGATCCCAGCTGCGGAACAGTGGAAACGCCATGGCAAGCTTGACCGACACCGCGATCCGACATGCGATGAAGCGCGTCGAACTCAGCCGGAGACAAGAAAACCTTGCAGATGGCGAAGGCCGCGGCACCGGGCGTCTCGTCCTTGTCCTCAAGCCGATGCGGAAGCGTGTGACCGCTGAGTGGATGGCGCAGCAATGGCGACGGTAAACGCCTTGGGTGTGAGGATCGGCTTGACGACGCGCCGCTAATCAATCCGGAGACGCCGACTATGATGGCCAGATATCCCGACTGGCGACCGCCATTTGCGAGGGCTTCTCTGCGAGAGCAGAGACGGTGATTCTGATGCGCAGCTCAACGGACAGCACGCCGCGCATGTGGGGCTTGCAGCTTCGGGAGAGGATCGGCTTCAAATAGCGACCGTGTCACTGGTGCCCGGCAAGCGGCTGCTGAACTGCTACTCTTGCCGCAAGCATAAACACACTTCGCCGCCGGCTGGGCGGCCGCGGTGTCTCCTACTTGCGATACTGACCCGGAGGCTGCGGGTTGTTGGCCGGATTAGTATCGTGCTTGGACAGTCGCGCAATCAACTTGCCGCCGACAAGGGGTTGCAAGTCCGCTTCCAGAGCATCAGCGAGCGGCTTGGCATAGACTTCATTGCCTTCGACATAGAGCGTGAACGCCTTGAGGTATTTCGCCTGCTTTTCTGCATTCTCGATCGTCGCTTTCGTCCAAGCGTAAAGCGGATAGTTTTCGGTACCTCGTTTCTCGGCTTCGGCCACATACTCGGCGAACGCATCGAACTGGCACTTCATCGACGCACGATGTTTAGCGAGGATGTCCGCTAGCGGCTTGATCGCTGCATTGTCGGGATCGGCGCGCGCCAACCCGGCGAGCTCCTCCTCGAGATTGATCCGCACCTGGTATTCCCATTGCTTGTCCATCACCGGCTTCCCGAGGCCCTTACGAGCCCGCCTGTCGGCTATGAATGGTCAACTTGGACCGACGGTCTGGTGAATTGGTCAAGGCCATCGAAAGGCATCGAGCCAGAACTCGGCGGTTTTCTGGGATGTTCATCATCGTCATGTGGTCACCCGGAACGGCCACGGCGTGAATGGCATCTGGACGCAAAACCCTGTCCCAACCCCGTAAGGGCGAACTTGCTTCCTGACCTATTGAACCTCGTGCACGACGGCTGCGGACAGGCTCGTTGACATAAAACTGGTTGATCTCGATTCCAAGAGGTGGCGGTTCATACAAGTCCAGTGCCCTTTGAAACTGCGCGGCCTTTTCGTAAGTCAGAAGAAGGCTTTCTAGATCACGATCCAGGGGTACCGCCCCAATTTGCTGTGCCTTTTTAATCAGTTGGCCGATCGAGCTGTTTTCAGCAAATCGTGCTAAGAATCGAAAGCTCTCATCTTCCAAGAATTCCAAAGAATCCAGTAGCAGTTCCCGTACCATTTGGGTCAGCGATAGGCTTCGTCGATTTGCAGGTAACGCAGTATCAATGAAGGCCATGAACGACACAGCTTCATTCAGATTCAGTAAGTGCTGCGCAATTGCGTAAGCCAAGATTGCCCCAGATGAGTATCCAGCAAAGCGATACGGTCCATGTGGCTGAATCCCTCTAGCTGCCAGGATTACTTCCGCGGCTATGGCCTCAAGAGTTGGGGGACGTATGTCGTCGAAATGCGGCCATGCCAAAGCATAGACCGGACAGTCTACGTCCATTTCCTTCACGAGGGGGAGGACATAGGAACAATCGCCCAACCCTGTGGGAACAAAGAAGAGCGGTGGCTGTGATCCCGTTTCCAGAACGGAAATCACTTGCGGACTGCTGGGCTGTCGCTTCAATTGAATCTTCGATGCAAGCTCGCTCAGAACAGGGGCTTGGAAGAGGTCGGCAGCGCTAAACGTCAGCCCAGCTTCTAGTGCTCGACTGATCAGCCGCACCGCCAACAGCGAGTGGCCGCCGAGCGCAAAGAAGTGGTCGTGGCGTCCGACCCGCTCAACACCTAGAAGCTCGGCCCAGATCGTTGCCAGCGCGGTCTCGATGTCGCCTTGCGGCGCCTGGTAGACTGCGCGCGCATACGCCTCATCTTGCGGCGCCGGCAGCGCCTTGCGGTCGAGCTTGCCGTTCGGCGTCAGCGGCAGCGCCGCCAGCTGCACAAACGCCGATGGCACCATATACTCGGGCAGCCGCGCACTTAGGTGCGCGCGCAAGGTGGCGGCAAGATCGGCCCCCTCAGCTTCGGCCGCATGCTCGGCCGCCGCCACGGGATACGCAACGAGTCGCGGCTCGCCCGTCCCATCCTGGTGCGCCGCCACCGCCGCCTCGCGCACCAACGGGTGCTCGGCGAGCCGCGCCGCGATCTCGCCGGGCTCGATGCGGAAGCCGCGGATCTTCACCTGATCGTCATTGCGGCCCAGAAACTCCAGATTGCCGTCCGGCAGATAGCGCGCAACGTCGCCGGTGCGGTACAGCCGCGCCCCAGGCTCAGTGCTGAACGGATCGGCCAAAAACCGCTCCGCCGTCAGCTCGGGCCGGTTCAGATAGCCGCGCGCAACCCCCGCCCCGCCGATATAGAGCTCGCCCACCGCGCCAAACGGAACAGGCGCACCATCACCGTCCAGCAGATACACCTGCGTGTTCGCGATCGGACGGCCAATTGGGACAACTGCCCCGCCAAACCTAGTGCGACGAAGCCAAGCCACCGCATCAATTGTCGTCTCAGTAGGCCCATAGAGATTGACAAGTGCCTGCGATCCAAATTGCAACCATCTGTTGACTAACTCTTTTCGGAGGAGCTCTCCACCACAGAATAGGTAGCGCAAAGAAGCGATTTTCTGCTGCTCAACGTCAGCGACTGTAAGCAATGCTGAAAGAAGCGACGGAACCACTTGCAGGACTGTGACTCGGTAGTTGTGCAATAGATCTAAAATGGTTCGAATGTCTGATTGCCGGTCGAGAGGAAGAAGGATCAAACGTGCTCCAATCGATAAAGCTGTCCATAGCTCCCACACGGCAGCATCAAAAGCGAAGGAGGTACGCTGTAAGAAGATGTCCTGGGCGGTGAACTGGAATTGATCGACCTGCCAGGTCGTATGATTCACCAAGCCGCGATGCTCGACCATGACCCCCTTGGGGGTGCCTGTTGATCCCGAGGTGTAGATCACATAGGCGAGATGGCGCGAGGTCAGGCCGAGCGCACGCGGGTCCGGATCCGACGCCGGCAGATTTGCCCATTCCGGCGTCGCCGCCAGATCCACCACCGTCAGATCGAGTAGCGCATCGTCGCCCAGCGCCGATCGTCCCGCCGCATCGGCCAGCAGCACTCGCGGCGCCGCATCGTCGAGAACCTGCCGCAGCCGCGCGCTCGGATAGGCCGGATCCAGCGGCAGATAGGCGCCCCCCGCCTTGAGGATCGCCAGCAGCCCCACCACCATCGCGACGCTGCGCGCAATGCAGATCGCCACCGGCTGGTCCGGTCTCACCCCGAGTGCGATCAGATGATGCGCCAGGCGGTTGGCCCGTGCATTGAGCTCGCCATAGCTCAGGCGTTCGTCCGCACAGACCACCGCCACCGCATCCGGCGTCTTGGCGACCTGCGCCTCGAACAGCTCGTGGATGCAGTTGTCCGCAGGATAAGGCGCCGCCGTCCGGTTTAGCTCCTCCAGCAGATACGCCCGTTCGTCGGCCGGCAGGATATCAATCCGCCCGACTGCTTGCCCTGCATCGGCCACCATCGCACCCAGCAGCGCCAGCAGATAGCCCCGCTGCCGCTCGATGGTCGCCTGATCGAACAGCGCCGTGGCATAGCCCAGCGTTCCGGCGATCGCCTCGCCATGCTCGCCAAGGTTCAGCTCCAGATCGAACTTGACCTGATCGTAGCCGTCCGCCGCCGCCTCCACACGCAGCCCAGGAAGGTCGAACGCCGGGGCGGCGTTGTTCTGCCAGGCCAGCATCACCTGGAACACCGGCGTGTGATCAAGACGCCGGGGCGGCTGCACGATCTCCACCACCTGCTCGAACGGCAGGTCCTGATGCTCCTGCGCTCCCAAGGCCGTGCGCCGCGTCCGCGCCAACAGCTCCGCCACGCTCGGCTCCCCCGACAGGTCGAGCCGCAGCGCCAGGGTGTTGACGAAGAAGCCAATCAACTCTTCGATCTCGCGCCGGCCGCGATTGGCGCTCGGCACTCCGATCACAAGGTCGTCCTGCCCCGACAGACGCGACAGCACCGCAGCCCACGCCGCTAGCACCGTCATGAACAAGGTCGTGCCATGCTGCCGGCTCAGCCGCCGCAAGCCCTGCGTCAGATCCGCATCGATCACGACCGCCACACTGGCCCCGGCAAACGACTGCTCGGCCGGCCGCGGCCGGTCCGTCGGCAACGCAAGACGCGCCGGCGCGCCAGACAGGGCATTGCGCCAATACTGCGCCTGGTTCGAGAGCCGCTCGCCCGACAGCCACTGCCGTTGCCAGGCGGCATAGTCCGGATAGTGGACCGCAAGCGGCGGCAGCGGATCGTCGTCTCCGGCCACAAACGCCCGGTACAGCTGACTGAGTTCA
>NZ_JBANBA010000143.1:0-17909 GCF_059803475.1 Bradyrhizobium sp. UFLA05-89
GGTTGAGCAGGCGCTACCGCCAGCGACGGTGTAGCCACAGCCACTGGTCGGGATGTTCGCGGATCCAGCCCTCGATCACCGACGTGACCGCTTGCATCGTTCCCTGAATGTCGATTTGCCCGGCGGCGTCACGGACCGGCTTAACTTCTTCAGACAGTTCGGCACGAAAGCGGTGTCCGGGCAGGCGGATGATGCGTACGCCATGAATCGGGCACTCGATCTGCCGGAGCAGCCGAGCCAGCATCGGATTGGCCCTGGTCTTGCGGCCAAAGAAAGTAACCTCGACGCCATTGGTCAGATACTGGTCCACCAACATCCCGACGTGCTGACCATTCTTCAGAGCCTCCGCAAGCTTCAGGGGGGCGTCACGGCCTGCCGGAATCAGCGTGCCCATTTTTACGGCTCGCATATCCTGGATGATGCGGTCGGCCGACGCGATATTGGGCCGGCGATACAGGATCGCGGCGTCTAGTCCGTGCGCGACGGCGGCAAGCGCGGGAAGTTCCCAGTTGGCAAGATGGCTTGCAAAGATCAGTGCCGGCTTACCGTCGAGCCGCAGCTGCGTGAACAATTCGTATGAGCGCTTCTCGATTTCGATCCGGCCGTCCTCGGGGCGTTCGGGATCGTAGTCCCAGATGTGATCGAGATGTGCGAATTCTGCGCCGATACGACCGAGATTGTCCCAGACGCCTGCAAGAATGGCCTCGATCTCTACGGGCGACTTCTCCGGGAATGCGGCGATCAGATTGGCACGACCGATCTTTTGCTCCCGCATCAGGGGCCCGATTGAGCGGGCGATCCGGCCGAATAGGTTGGCTGTCCTGATCGGATCGAAATGGCGGGCGGTACGCAGTATTCCGATCGTCAACGCACCCACCACGGATTGTCCCACGGGTTTGGTCACGTCGCGAAGTCGGGCCCTGGCACGAAGCGGACGATGCATCAGAAACGAACGAAAATCCAGACTAACAGCTATCCATATGTTTAGTGCGCATGGTTATACCAGCGCTGCGCGAGACGATCAAAGACACTAGCGAGTTGTGTCAATTCGTTCGCCGGAAGCACGGCCGGGGGCACGCCGCATCAGCGGCGTGCTGGGCTAGGCTGCTGGGTGAACGAAAACCCCGCCGAGGCGGCGCCACGAGCATGATAGTGGGCACGGGTTCTATGCGCCGTGATTCAGAATTTCGACGGGACTTAGATGCAATGCGACACTGACCTGGCCGAGCGAAAGCGCCTCCTCGAGCTGGCCGCGGAGGTGCGCCTGCGCGCGCACTCGATTGCCCTCGGCGAGGAACGGGATTGACTGATACGCAAGGCGAGACTCGCCAGTTTCCTCGCGCGGGTCGGGTTCTTCCCCGCAAGGACGGCCCCGGCCTGGGGCTTGTCTGATTGCCGGGGCCGCTTGGATCGGCCTGGCGCAAAGGAGTTCGCCCGGCCGCGTTAGCCTTACCGCAGGTAGGCAATTAACTAAAGTGAGGCGGCCTTACTCTTTCACTGCTTCGTAGGATCGGACTGCCAGCCAGCGGTCGAACGCGCGCTGCTCGGACGCCCATGGTCCCTCAGTCAGTCCTGGCCATCAGGCCACGATGTCGGCTCGCCGTAGCGACCTGGCTTCTTGAGACTTGCAACGCCCTTTGCCGATAAGCCCATCTCGTGTTGACCCCCCGGACTCGGCCGTCGAAAGTGACCGGTGAGGGCCCATCTTGCCAGTGTGCCTGCACCATATAAACCATCATGCCTGACGCTGAACTTCGGCAAATTATGGTAGTATTGAGAATCTGTTCAGTCCTCCTCGACGGGGAAACGGGATGGCGGATTTCGTGGGTGAGCGCAAAAAGAATTTCATGGCGCATCGGGCGCCGCCGTGGCAGCCCGGGCAATCCGGTAATCCCAAGGGTCGGGCGCTAGGTTCGCGCAACAGGATGTCAGAATCTTTCCTCGAAGACCTGCGCGCAACGTGGGAGAAGCACGGTGCTCATGCCCTGCAGACTTGCGCAACGGAGGACCCGACAGGATTCGTCAAAATTGTTGCGTCGCTGCTGACCAAAACATGTTGATTTGAGTGTCGGCGTTGACGCGGTCCAGTTCGTGACGACCTTTCGGCACGCGCTTGATCTCTTAGGCAACGAGCCGCCATCATCGCGCCGCCGCTTCGCCAAGGTGATTGAGGCTGAGGTGATCGATGATGCCGATCCTGAGTGATGAGCAGATTGCCGAAATTCGCCACCGGATTGCCGAAGGAGATGTGTCGCCGCGTGAGTGCCGCTACCATCTCTCGCCGTTGCGGACACGGGCTGAGGTTTTCGGCTACTGCATCGAAGTTGCGCGGCGTGAGGGGTGGGATGAGGTCGAGGTAATCGACGCGCTGCTCAAGGTTGCCACGCCCTATCGCGATGACGTGCGTGATGTTGAGCAGGTGCTGCGCGCGCTGGGTTATGCGCCGTGTCCGATCATCTGAAAGCAATTAGCCGGCATCTGTCGCTGCGGCCACCTAAGCAATGGCCATGCCTGACGGCACCTCGCTCTTCTCACATACCAGTCAACCGTCGCGCGCGAAGGCATCTGAGCTCGCTATCGAGGTGCTACGTGAGCGTGCGGCGGCAAGGGCAGCCGATATCGCGCCGGTCATTGCGGAGCTACAGGGGAGCGGCGCAACGAGTCTGAAGGCCATTGCAACTGGACTTACCGAAAAAGGCATTGCAACCGCACGCGGCAAGAACTCATGGACCGAGACGCAGGTCGCACGCGTGCTCGAACGCCTACAATAATTCGAAATGAACTTTCAAACCTCCCCTAGGTACCATGCCCGGCCTCAAAGATATCCCCCCGCCCCCCTGCATGTAGCTGGTAAAAAAGGGACTGCCCGCGCCTGCCGGGCAAATCATCAGCTGCAGTCATCATATGTGACAACTTGGTGTAATTTCACTGAAGAGAGTGGGGTGGAAAACGTGGTCCCAAGTTCATCTTCGTCCTCGCCGGCACTCAGTGGCCATGAACCGGACAGTGAAGAAACCGGCCAGAATCTTCCGTGACGGCGCCCACAATGTTGGTCACGGTCCGGACCTTGCGTCGGCCGCAATCAAATGGACTTTTGAACCGTAAGGCTGCTCCTCGCGACAGAACTCATGCTAGGGGCGAATGGGTCGGGTGGTAGCGTCATGCGTATCAAGACACTCGCGTCACATTTCCTTACCTGTATCGTGACCCTCGCCGCTCTCATTGGGGCGCAGCAAGCATTTTCCCGTCAGGCAGATGCCGGCGCGGGAGCTTCCATATTTGTTGTTCAGGTCGCCAATAGGGCAGTCAAAGGCGACAAGCTAACCCCTGTGCGAGCACTGCCTAACGACGCTCGTTGCAAGCCGCCGATTGACGTCGTGGGACGTTGTTTTGCCGACGCGAGATTGAACTCAGAGCCTAGCCTGACCTGAGTGGCACTCCTTGCCTTTGCTTGGGGACTACTCTGGCTTAGGCGCTAACCTTCCGGAGGATGCCATCTACCCTATCAACCTAGCCGACGAAACCGGAAAGCCTCTCGACGGGCGAACAATTACACGCTGCACTTCGACAAAGGCGAGACGCCGCCAGCGGACGCCTTTTGGTCCATTACGCTCTATGACGCCCAAGGCTTCCAGGTTGCGAACCCGATCAATCGGTTTGCGGTCAGCAGTTGGATGCCGTTCTTATAACGCGGATGGATCACTGGACCTTTACTACCAGAACGAAAGTCCCGGTCCAGGCAATGAGGCCAACTGGCTTCCCGCCCTAAAAGGCGCATTCAATTTGCTGATGCGCCTCTAGCTCCAAGATCAGCAGCCCTTACAGGCAAGTGGAACCCGCCGCCGATTGCGCGAGTGGCGCTCCCGACTTTGGGTGCGCAATAGGACGCCCGTCACCCGAAGCGGATGTCGCCTAATGGGTCCTTCGCGTCATTTCGCGGTGACGCAGTATTTTGGTCGCTTCCGGCGCGAAGCGGTCATTGACGGCCGCGCCGCCTTAACGAGCACCGACGCAAACCGCTCATTCGACAAGTGCTACCCTAGACAGGCCGTCTCGCCTAAGGGATCATGTAGCGCGAAGCGAACCGGGGCACCGCCATGGATGTCGGAGGTTGGCTGCGGGGGCTTGGCCTCGTACAATATGAGGCAGCATTCCGCCAAAATGACATAGATGAGACAGTCCTTCCGGGCCTGACGCACGAGACCCTGAAGGAGCTTGGCGTGGCCTCGGTTGGGCACCGCGTGAAGCTGCTGGATGCCATCGCAGCGCTACGTAGCAACAAGAGCGATAAGAGGCTCGTCGTCGAGGCCGCGACCACATCGAGCGTCCAAAGCGTTTCAGAAGACCGTGCCGAGCGTCGCCAAGTCACGGTGATGTTTTCAGACTTGGTCGGGTCAACGGCGCTATCGGCGCGCCTAGACCCAGAGGATATGCGAGAAGTCATCACCGCCTATCAGGGTGTCGTGGCAGAAACCATCGGTCGTTTCGGAGGCCTCGTTGCGAAGTACATGGGCGACGGGGTACTCGTGTATTTCGGCTACCCTCAGGCCCATGAAGACGACGCCGAACGCGCCGTGCGTGCCGCTCTGGAAATCATTGCTGCAGTTGGCGCGCTCAAATTGTCCGTTCCGTTGCAGACCCGCGTTGCTATCGCGACTGGGCTGGTCGTCGTTGGTGATCTCGTCGGGTCTGGCGAAGCGCAGGAGCGCGGTATTGTCGGCGAGACGCCGAACCTTGCGGCTCGTCTACAAGGCGTCGCCGAGCCGAATACGGTAGTTGTTGCCGAGACGACGCGTCGACTCGTCGGCAATCTCTTCGATCTGCGGGACCTCGGACCTCAGGAGCTTAAGGGATTTGCCGGGCACGTTGGAGCGTTTGCGGTGTTGCAGTCCAGTTCGGTCGTGAGCCGCTTTGAGGCGATGCACCCGGGCGAGCTAACTGCACTGATCGGACGAGAAGAAGAGCTTGAGCTACTTTTACGACGCTGGGCGACAGCGAAAAGCGGCGATGGCCAGGTGGTGCTGCTATCGGGTGAGGCCGGGATAGGCAAGTCAAGGCTCTCGGTCGCGTTAATGGACGGGATCGCAGGCGAACCGCACACGCGGTTACGTTATTTCTGTTCGCCACAACATACAGACAGCGCATTCTACCCGATCATTGGGCATTTTGAACATGCCGCCGGATTTGCCGTCGGCGATACAGTACAAACAAAGCTCGAAAAGCTCGATGTCCTGCTGGCACAGAGCCGGACGTCCCGGCAGGATGCAGCGCTGTTGGCCGAGATGCTGTCACTTCCCAATGATGGCCGCTTCCCCACACTGGAGCTTGCCCCCGAACAGCAGCGTCAGAAAACGCTGGAAACACTCGGCATTCAATTAAAGAGCCAGGCGCGCTCTAGCCCCGTGCTGATGATCGTGGAGGATGCGCACTGGGGCGACCCCACGAGCCTCGAAGCGTTCGGTCGCATGGTAGATCTGATCGCAACGGCTCCCGTTCTCATGATCGTGACATTGCGGCCCGAGTTCAGGGCACCTTGGACTGGACAACCACACGTCACCGCTCTTGGGCTCAGTCGGCTCGGGTATCGCGAGGTCGGCAGCATGATCGATGGCGTAGTCGGTGACAAACAGCTGCCGGCGGGCTTCAGATCGGAGATCATCGAGCGCACTGACGGCGTCCCTCTGTTCGTCGAGGAGATGACGAAGGCAGTGCTGGAGGCCGAGGGGGAGAGGGGAGCGGTGAAAACTGGAGCCGCAGTTTCCTCTCCAGCGCTCGCGGTGCCCGCCAGTTTACATGCTTCTTTGATGGCGCGGCTCGATCGGTTGGGCACAGAGGTCAAAGCGATCGCGCAGATCGGCGCGGCGATCGGACGAGAATTTTCGCACTTTCTGCTGGCTGCGGTGGCGTCACAAAGGGATGGTGAGCTGAAGCGGCCTTTGGAAAAATTGGTGGAAGCTGGACTGGTCTTCCGGCAGGGCAGTCCATCGCGAGAAAATTATGTCTTCAAGCATTCGCTCGTACGCGACGCAGCTTACGGCACGTTGCTGCGGCCGGCCCGCAGGGAGCTTCACCTTCGTATCGCCCGTGCCCTCGAACAGCAGAGGCCGGATGTTGTCCAAGGATCTCCCGAAAGTCTCGCGCATCACTATACGGAGGCCGGCGTCCTCGAGCGCGCGGCGGCGCTGTGGGGCGCGGCTGGACGACGCTCCCATGCGCGTTCGGCACTGGCGGAGGCTGAGGTTCAATTGAGCCGGGCGCTTGGCTTGGTCGGGACCTTGCCGTCGACGCCATCGCTGCGCCGCGAGCAGATTGCGCTCCAGGTCGAACTGTTGACCGTTCTTATGCACACCAAGGGCTACGGTGCCGACCAAACCAAAGCCGCTGCGGAGCGTGCCCGCGTCCTCATCGAGCAAGCGGAGGCGATCGGGGAACCGCTCGAAGACTCGATGCTGCTATTCTCGGTGATCTATGGTTTTTGGGTGGTCAACATCGCCGGGTTCAACGGTGACGCCGCCCGCGAACTCGCCGACCAATTCATGCAGCTTGCGACAAAGCAGCTCAACTCGGGCCCGCTCCTGCTCGCCCATCGCATGATAGGAGTGACATTGATGTCGGTCGGTATTCCCGCGATGGGGAGAGCGCATCTCGATCAGGCGATCGCGCTATATGATGCTGCGGAGCACCGCGCCTTGGCAACGCGTTTTGGCACCGACGCCCAGGTCGCAATCTTGGAATGGCGGTCGCGAACCAACTGGCTTCTTGGTTTTCCCCTGGCAGCGCGCGGGGATGCCAACCGGTCGTTCATCTGCGCCCGGGAAATTGATCAAGCCGCGACGTTGATGCATGCCTTGGCGCATTCTACCGCGACACTGATCCTCTTGGGCGACGTTGCCGAGGCAGGTGCTCGTGCGCGGGAGCTCGTCGCGCTCGCCGAGGACAAGGGATCGTCGTATTGGAGCGCGAACGGGCTGATGTGGCTAGGCTGCCTGATGGCGCAGACCGACCGTGCGTCCGAAGCCGTTCACACCCTGGCCTCGTCGATTGAGATCTATCAGTTGACGGGCGCCACGATCTATATTCCATTCGTGATGTCATATCTCGCCATGGCGCATTCCCAGCTTGAGCTGCACGACGAAGCGCTCGACGTGATCGACCGCGCGATTGCCATGGCCCAGAGCACCAAAGAACAATGGTGCGAGGCCGAACTTTACCGGACTAAGGGCAAACTGATTCTGCGAAGTGGGAACATGGCTGCGGCCGAGGCCCACTTCGAGCACGCGCTCGAGATTGCACGTCGACAGCAGGCGAGGTCCTGGGAGCTGCGCGCTGCGATGAGCATGGCGCAGCTTTGGCGAGATCAGGGAAAGCGAGGTGAAGCACGAGAACTGCTTGCTCCGGTCTACGGCTGGTTCACCGAGGGCTTTGATACATTGGACTTGAAAGAGGCGAAGGCCCTGCTCGACGAACTGGCGGCATGATGGCGCGCATTCTTGTCATGGAATGTCGGCTCGTGGCCGTTCGCGCCATTTCGCGTCAAAACGAGGTTGCTTTCGAGCGAGTGCGGGCATCGAATGGTCGGCGAGACTGACTGGCTCGGTCGAGAATGACGTGGTGGACGACGCCCGCTCCCGGCATGGAATGTGCCAAAGGGTAATCGTTGAACAACGAATCAAGAGGGGTCGTCCAAATGCAGGTTAGCACCATCGGCGTTGATCTCGCCAAGAACGTGTTCCAAGTGCACGGCGTGGATGGTGTGGGCAAGGTCGTCATCACCCGTAGGCTACATCATGAAGGACGGCCCCACGATCGCGATACTTGAAACGAGACGCTCAAGCCCCAAGCGGCAGGCGGCCCGGAATAGGTCCGGCCCGATCTCGCCACGCTCGAATGGCGCAACTTTGCGCATGTGCAGGGGGAGGGGGCGCAAGTCATCGCCGCCCATCGCGAGAATGTCGAACGCGTAAAGCTGCACCTCGTGATCGTGCATGCGCGAATGCAGCGCATTGAAGTCGGATATACCGTCAACGCCAAGGATCACGACCTCGCCGTCAATGACGAAGCGCTTCTGCCGGTTCTTCAGTGCGGCCTCGGCGTTCCAAGGATAGCGCTTGGTCCAGAGTCGCAGGACCAACTCGACTGCGGGGGCGAGTTCGGGACACCGGCGCGGCGACCGATGACACCGACACGGACATCGCCGCTGTAGATCAGCCACGTTTCGCGGTGCGGATCATCCTTGCTGCGGCGGCGGGTGAGAGCGGGCATGCCGCGATCAAAGGAGCGCATGACCTTGCTGGCAAATTATCAATCCCTCGTGGATCAGATCATCGCGAGACCACAGTCGGTGTGAACAGGTCTGCACGCCGGGAGATCTCAGAGAATGTCTGCCGTGTGCGCGAACCTCGGGGAGGTCATAGAATCGACTCGGGGCTTACGTCTGCTTAGCTCCCAACACCGACACGAGAGCCGACATTCCGGGACCGCCGCTTTGGGCCACATCCGGGAGAGAAGGCAGACCTATTTTTCTCTATCGGGCGCTTTGGGAGTATCCCGCAGCGGGGCAACTCGGCGATCTGTTCTTGAGATTGGCTGCCGCCTCAACAAGTACCCGGCGATCGCGGGATCGGACGTAGCCTCTGAAATGGCGATCGAGCCATCTCAATTAGGCGGCCATCGCGTGCTGAAGGACAATCGCCTGTTCTCGATTATGAACGGCGATAGCCGTATGGGTGTAATTGCCTGTCCATTTCGTATTCGCGATTTGGCAAAGAAGTTCTCTACCTTTAATGACGTGAAAACCTATTCCTTTGTCGTCCGACGGGAAAATAACCAAGACCACATTGTGTTTGGCAATAACTACTCTCAGCGCACGCGCCTTATCATGGGAGAGCTGGATGAAGCTGCGGGTTTGGTTTGCGAGCTCGCGCAGCTCTTGGAAATTAGTCATATGCATACTCCACGCAACTAACGACCGACTTTAGAACAATATACTTACGGAAGGATAAACCCTCCGATGAGCCAAACGAACTGCCAGCGTTCTGTTCGTGAATTGGCCGCGCTGAACCTAATTGGGGCCTTCCTTTCGATGAAGTTCCAAATTGAGCTGCGGGGTTCACATACCAGCTGAAGGCGCTGCAAGAGCCCGCTGTATCGCGGATTTCGACGATGCCCGCGGCAAGATCGCTAACTGGGTCGCCGACTACAATCTCCGACGGCTTCACTCATCGTTGCAATACCTGGCCCCCGCGGCTTATGCCGCCCACCTCACCGCAACGGACGACCGGCTACGCAATCCCGACCAGCTCCGCCGATCGTCCGTTGCTCCACCCGCGCCACTTGGCGTACAAAACCCTGAGACTCTAACCGTCGCTGGATGAAAACTCAGTGGCAGCTCATGGCTGCCTCAGCTGTGTTCCGAGCTGGGGCCGTTCCTATTCTTTGTCGCTGCCAAACTCATGCCTCGGACTACGCGTTAGGCCGGTTCGCGCCAGCAGCAGATTTAATGTCGAATGCGACATTGAGAAAGGACGCATTGACTAGCCGGGGTTTATCGTCGCGCCTGGCCGCGGGGCGACCCGCGACCAGGCGGTCGAGCGCCGCGGCCTAGACCAGCCCCAGGCCGATGGTTGCTCGGCGTTCTGAGTACCAATCAATGTGCTACGTGTGAAGGTGAAGGTGGTCGCAAGGTTTACGCGTGGGTCTGTCCAAAATTGAACATACCGTACTTAGTAGCTGATCTAGGCTCGAGCTGCTTGGCTCAGCCAAAACCGCCAAGCGTCCTCTCCAGCGGCCCCGACATTTAGGGTGTGGGGGCCGTTTGCTTTGGTGTCCCGCTCGAGGGCCAAACCTGAATATTTAATCTGCGTATGTCGACAACTGGACTCTCTGCGCAGATCGGGCGGACTAGACTGTCGATGCGGCGCTACCCGTGCGTTAGCCCATGGACCGCCGGCCCACACCTCCCTCTAAACCGCCGGGGGCCGGCTGGTCCAAGGACCCTTTCCCAATGGCCATCTTAACGCATCCATTCGGTTTTGATCTCAATTCGGAAAACCGGCGCTTCTTCTCGGTTTCTGACCTCCAGCCTCCACGTGCCGCCAGGATACGGGTGGTGGTCGCCGTGGATATCGAAAAAGTACCTCGGCAGGGCGGACGAACGCGGGCTGGACTGGGCCGTTCCTCGGCCAAGAGCAGGAAGCACTCGAATTGACTCCGCCTGTTCCCGAGAAGAAACTTGGGAACGGCAAGCAAGGCGAAGGCGACGTGGCATGAAAGACTATCAAGCCCAGCTAGAGAAGCTCCGCAATGATGCGGCTGAATGCGCTCTGATCCGCGATCTGGCCACCGACAAAGCCAAGCGCGAAATGTTCGACCGGCTCGCCAGCCATCTGACTGTTCTGGTCGACTTGAGCTGCCACTGAGTTTTCATCCAGCGACGGGCGCTTGGCGATCAGAAAGGGCCGTTCTCTCCCCTTAGCGGCCATGGCGCGAAACGCGAAATTTGTATATGGTTACGTCTGTTCTGACCCCACCCCGGGGATCGAAATGCGGCGACGCGGTGGAAGCGAACAACCGATCAAGGGTCGGCGCGCGCGTAGGCCCGAGGCCAAACCGTCGATCGCGGTTCCATCGATTGCCGATTTGCAGCGCCAGATAGGCACTCTCACAAAGGAACTGAACGAGGCGCGTGAGCAGCAGACCGCGACCGCAGAGGTGCTGCAAGTCATCAATCTAACGCCCGGCAATCTCGCGCCGCTGTTCGACATGATCTTACTGAAGGCACATTGCCTCTGTGAGGTCGCTTATGGCAGCTTGCAGGTCTATGACGGCGAGCGGTTCCGCGCGGTTGCGGTGCATGATTTGCCAGAACAATTCGCCGATATCTTGCGACGAGGGTTTCGGGGGACCGATCATCCGGTCGGCCGTCTCTTGCTCGCCGGCGAACGTCTCGTGCATCTAGCCGACTGCGCGGAAATTGACCATCCCGTCATGCGAGGTGCGGTCGAGCTCGCCGGGATTCATACGGCGCTGTTCGTGGCGCTGCGTCGCGACGACACGCTCCTCGGAATGATCGTCTGCGGCCGGCGCGAAGTTAAGCCCTTCACCGAGAACGAAATCGCCCTCCTGGAAGGCTTTGCCGCGCAAGCGGTGATCGCGATCGAGAATGCACGTCTTCTGACAGAGACGCGCGAGGCGCTGGAACGGCAGACCGCAACGGCCGAGATCCTCAAGGTGATTGCGAGTACACCGTCCGACGCGCAGCCGGTGTTCGATGCGATCGCGACCAGAGCCAAGGGCCTGCTCGGCGGCTTTTCCAGCGTCGTATTCCTCTTCAACGACGGCATGGCTCACCTGAAAGCGTTCACGCCGACTACGCCGGAAGCAGATAAATTTTTAACATCAACCTTCCCGCGTCCTGTGGGCGATTTCGCTCCGTTCCGAATGACACGGGCGGGCAACGTGACGCAAGTTCCTGACACTGAAGCGGGGACTTACGAACTCAAGGACCTTGCCCGCGCACGCGGGTACCGCAGCATGTTGTTCGCCCCGCTGATGAACAAGGACGAGTCAATCGGATTCATCTCGGTCACGCGCGTTCAGCCCGGCTCCTTTGCCGATCATCACGTCCAGCTCTTGCAGACCTTCGCCGATCAAGCGGTGATCGCAATCGAGAACGCGCGGCTGTTCAACGAACTCGAGCACCGCACAAGGGATTTAGGCGCATCCCTTCAGCAGCAGACTGCAACCGCGGATGTGCTCAAGGTCATCAGCCGCTCGACATTCGATCTCAAAGTGGTGCTCAACACGCTGGTCGAGTCGGCTGCAGGTCTCTGTGAAGCGGACCAGGCTGTCATCGCTCGACCGCAAGATGCAACTTACTACTTTGAAGCGGGCTATGGGCTTTCTCCGCAGTTCGCGGAATTCGTCGCAAACTACCCCGCCAAGATTGACGGAAGCTCGGTTTCGGGACGAGTGCTGATCGAGCGCAAGATTGTCCACGTTCCCGATATCTTTGCCGATCCTGCTTACGTGACGCAAACGGTTGGCGACTTTCGTACCGTGCTTCGCGTTCCCATGCTGCGGGGAGAGACGCCAATAGGCTTTATCACCTTGGCTCGCAACTCGGTGCGGCCATTCAACGACCGGCAAATTGACCTCGTCGTGACTTTCGCAGATCAAGCGGTGATCGCGATCGAGAATGCGCGGCTCTTGGGTGAGTTGCGCGAGCGTCAGGCTGAATTGCGCACCACCTTCGACAACATGGGTGACGGCGTCGCGATGTTCGACGCTGCGGCCCGCCTCGCTGCCTGGAATCGAAATTTGCAGGAGATGCTGGACCTGCCGGAGGCCTTCCTTGCCGAGCGGCCAAGCTTTGCCGAGCTTTTCGGCTATCTCTCCCTCCGGGGGGAGTTCGGCTCGGCTGAGCTCGAAGCGCAATTGAGCCGCTCCATCGAGCATACCAGGCAGGAGATGCGCTACGAGCGCACGCGGCCCGACGGGCGCGTCATCGAGGTGCGCCGCAACCCCGTGCCGGACGGCGGCTTCGTGCTGATCTATGCCGACATCACTGAGCGAAAGCGCGCGGAGGAAGCGATTCGCGCGGCACGCGATGCTGCCGAAACTGCATTGCGCGAGTTGCAGACGGCGCAGGACCGCCTGGTGCAGACCCAAAAGCTCGCGTCACTTGGTCAGCTCACTGCTGGCATCGCGCATGAGATCAAGAACCCGCTCAACTTCGTCAACAACTTCTCGAGCCTATCGGTCGAACTGATCGACGAACTGCAGGAGACCGTCGAGCGAGTGGAGGCCGACAACAAAACGCGGACGGAAATCACGGAATTGACGGATACTCTGCGCGATAATCTGGGCAAGATCTTGCAGCACGGGAAGCGTGCCGATTCGATCGTCAAGAACATGCTGCTTCATTCGCGTCAGGGTAGTGGCGAGCGCCGTCCCGCCGACATCAACGCGATTGTTGAGGAAAGTCTCAACCTCGCCTATCACGGTGCGCGCGCGGAGAAGCTTAGTTTCAACGTTACGCTCGAGAGGGACCTCGATCCCACTGCTGAGATGGTTGAGCTTTATCCGCAGGAAATCACGCGCGCCTTCCTCAACTTGATTTCAAACGGCTTTTACGCAGCCACGAAACGCAAGGAAGTGGCTGGTGATGGTTTCGAGCCAACGCTGAGCGCAACAACAAAAAATCTCGGCGGCGCCGTGGAAATCCGAATTCGCGACAACGGCATCGGCATTCTACCTGAGCTCAAGGAGAGTATCTTCAATCCGTTTTTCACTACCAAGCCGGCTGGCGAAGGAACGGGGCTCGGCCTTTCAATCTGCCATGATGTCATCGTGAAACAGCATGGCGGAAGGATCGATATCAATACCGAGCCGGACGGTTTTACCGAATTCATCATCACGCTGCCGCGCACTGCGACCGCACCATTGCGGACCGGAGGCAAGGGTTGAGCGTCTATATTCTGGTCGTCGATGACGAGCCCGATGTGGAAGCGTTATTCCGTCAGCATTTCCGACGTGATCTGCGCGCCGGCCGCTTTCTCGTCGAGTTTGCACCTTCCGCGTCCGTGGCGCTGCAACGCGCGGCAGAGGTTCGGGATGCCACTCTCATCCTGATCCTTTCAGATATTAACATGCCCGGGATGAGTGGGTTGGAGATGCTGCCGATTGTGCGCACCGCCCGACCCGACGTTCCCGTGATCATGATTTCAGCCTACGGTGATGCCGAAACTAGGCGGAAGGCGCTGGAGAACGGTGCGAGCGACCTATTGACCAAGCCGATCGACTTCGCGGCGCTGCGCCAGGAGATTGATGCAAGACTCGAGCAAGCCGCATGACCGCCACCATCCTCGCGGCCGTTCGTCCTGATATGTAGTCACTTGCTCAAACCTCTCAGCGAAGCGGTTAAGATCGTGCATGGAGCGCGCCTCCTCCAGCACCAAGCGGAATGCAGCCGAAGGACGGCGGCATCTTGCTAGGCAAGAGGAACTGATCGCTAGTTAGATCGGGATGGCCACGACACGCGGTCCTCCCGGTGCCGGTCACAAGGCGCACGACTAAGGGGAACGAAGAGATCGCCGGGAAGTGTCCGCGCCGGAGCATCTTCGCGCGGCCTCCCTTTCACAACAGCCGGAACTTGCGTGAAGGTCAGACGTCAGGACTGCGGGAACGAATTGTCGCATACGGACATTCTCCAAGTAGACAATCGAAGGAGAGTAGGATGCGCAAGTACCTGTTTGCCGCGGCGATCGCGAGCGCGATTGCGACGCCTACGGTTGCTGATGAAGTTGGTGTTGGTGTTCAGGCGGGGCCAGTGGGCGGAGGCGTCTCGGTCGGAGAGTCTCGCGAACACCGGCCCGTCGATCGAGACCGCGCAACTGTCGTCAAGGAGCGCGAGCCTCGGGAAACGGACAGGACGACCGTCATCAAGAAAGAGAATGAGGACGGCAGCCGAGAGAAGACCTTCATTCATCACGATAACGACTAGCCAAATAGCCCGGACCAGCATCCGGGCTGTTTTTGTTGCTGCGTTGCACGCTCTAAGGGAAGCCTCGACGACGCGCCGATTAGCTTTGACGGCAGACAGATCGCTTGGATCGCGAACGTTGTTCGAGGAGTCGGCGGAAATTCAATTGAGGCATGGCGATTTTGTGCGTTGCTCCGGCCGTGCCATTGCAAAGCTTGCCAGATGTGCCCATGCGCGTGGAATACAGTCCAGCGATGGAACACTAAATTTCCCATATTCTATTTTCTTCGTGGGCCATCTAGCGTCACCTTCTGACCGGACTTGACTGCTGCATAAGCGACGCCGTCCACCTCTATCGAGTGGATGTCGTAGCCGTAGATGATCGCCTCGTCTTCTTGGCTTCGTACCGGCCTGCGCCAACGTCCGGAAAGGTGGTATGTCATTCTGCCGCACGCAGACCCTGCTCCGTCAGCTCATATCGCTCGCCGTGCTTAACGAGCCAGCCGCCTTCAACCATCCGCTGAGCCAAGGCTTTCGAGCATGCGGGTACCGCCCGTGTGATACAGGCCATCTCTGCGCTCGAACAAGAAGCTGTATGCGCGCGCGAGCCGTAGCGGCTTGAGCATTGCCGGGAAAAGAACGAGATGAGCTCGGGAGTCATGCCTTTGGACGCTGATGCGCACCAGTGCACCGATCTTCAGGAGCTTGAGGCGGATGGTGCTGCAGGTGGCGTCCGCAAAGGTGGTTTCGGCAAGGCCGATGCGCCGCGGGGCACAGATCAGCACGTAGACCATCGAGGCGAAGCACAACCGCAGTTGGTTGGCGCGCATGGTCGCCGCGGAAGTGCGGTCGGCGTAGAGGTCGAGCTAGATGTCCTCATAGAGCTGCCGCGCGCCCGCCCGCCTCACTGTCTAGCCGGTCCCTTCGCTCCGCTTGTGGGCTTGCTGCTCCAGCTGCTGCTTCAGCAACTGCTGCAGCGGGCTCCAGCAGACCTCACACAAATCGCGAGCCTCGTCCGGCATTACCTGACGATCTCCGTCGGCCCAGTTGACTGTGATATGGGCCCAACCAACGTGGTTGTCCGACGAGCGCAGACAGCAGTCGCAAACGAATGTCGTCTCGATGCTCATCCATCCCTCATCCCGTTCGCTCAACCGAACCACGCGTGCCGACGGCCAGGGTTCCGAATAGCCTCACTCATATCGATCGGAGATACCGCGTCGCTGCGCTCGGCGAGTTTGTCCCACTCGGCGGCCAAGCGCAGCCAGCCCTCCCTGTCATCCTCGCTTATGGCCTGCTCTGCCATAAGACGGCATTCTTCCGCTCTATCCTTGAATTCATTTACGTCAGGCTGGACCACGGTCATCCTGAGCTTCCGCTAAACTGGCGGAAGGGCGGGTAGGTTCCAGCGTCTGATGCGGGACTACACCGAGGTCCGCCACGCCGCCGGCTCCTGGCACCACGAGCGCCGCATCGTCGCCCGCATCGAGGCGAGCGAGCACGGGCTCGATATCCGTTATGTCGCCACCAGCCTGGGCATCGGCTCGGCTCAATGGATCTACGACAGCCTCTATTGCCAACGTGACAGGCCTAGAACCTGATCAAGCTGCACAAGGGCCAGCCCGCTTCCGATCGGACCAGCTGCCGCTCGGCGCTCGCCCTCGTGCTCCACACCGCCGCTTATTGGCTCGTGCTTGTCGTGCGCGACAGGATCCCGAAACCGCGCGACCTCCCCACCCCCTAGTTCGCAACGATCAGGCTCAGGCTTCTCAAGATCGTCGCCCGCATCGTCGAGACCACAAGCCGGATCCGCACCGCCTTCGCCGCAGCCCCTCCCGAGGCCGATCTGTTCCGCGGCCTTGTCAACGCATTCTTCGCTCAACCGCCGTGACCAACGGGGCGGCTGATGCCCCGTTCATCCCCATCGCTCCTCAAACGCGTTCCCCACGTTCATAGGATGGCCGCGGTTCTTCACCTTAACCCAAATCTTCTGCCGGCCACCGCGGTACGGCCGACCAGCCCCTCGAGGCCCATCCGGCACGCCGCTCGGAATTAGATCGGGGCCAATTTCGCGCGCTGATCCCGTCTGGACGCCGAGCAAGCAACTGCTCCAGATTGGTCTTGCGCAGGTGCAGCGGCAGATCGCGAAGATCATCGCTGCCCATCGCGAGGATATCGAAACCGTAAAGCCGCACCTCGTTGTCATGCTTTCGGGAGTGCAGCGCGTTAAAGTCGGAGATCCCATCGATGCCGAGGATTACGGCTTCACCATCAATCACGAAATGCTTCTGCCGGTTCTTCAGCGCGGCGTAGGCTATCCAGGGATAGCAGTTGGTCCAATCGCTGCGGTTGCGGGAGAGTAGGCACACGTTCTTGTCCTTCCGGATGACCAGCATCCGGTAGATCCTATGCAGGCGCAGCGGGCGGAAAGGTGTACCAGCTAGCTCTCCGTCCATCAGGCGGCCTCAGGATAAAGCGCTGATCTAACTATTACGTGTTTTAAAATAAGACCGCAGCTGACCCTCCAGCTGCGCCCAGCCGCGGGTCCAACAATAGAGATACGGACAGCCATAGAAAGCGGGTGCCCACCAATCGCTTCCATCCGTGCGGCGTGCACCGTAGAGCTTGCATTCGGCAAATAGTAAGGCTGCCAGCCATGAATGCGTCATTGCTGCAAATACAACCTCTCGGTCACGCCATTCTGCGTGGCCACAGCGATGGGCGTCTTGGGCCGATCGGTATGATCTAGCTACCCACTCAACTTTATTTCGGTAGGCGAACCGGCTGCATGTCGGAACGAGTCTTTCCTATTCGTCTTGAATCCCAGCCGCCGCAACCCGCAGTTCCGCGTAACGGCCCCTCGAGCCAATTGGAAAGGCTTCTTGCGTCTGTCCCTCGTCACCTGTCCGGTCGCGCTCTATCCCGCGACTTCCGAAAGCGAGAAGATCTCGTTCAACCAACTCAACCGGCAGACAGGGCACCGCATCAAATACCTGAAGGTCGACTCAGAAACTGGCGATGAGGTGTCCAATGAGGACATTCCCCGATCCGGGTAGCGCGCGGCCCCGATCCGGGCGGTGGAGAGCGCGGCGTGAGGCCAACCGCAAAGGCCGCAAGCTCGCTATCGAAGCGCTAAGTGAACGTGCGGCGGCAAGGGCAGCAGATATCGCGCCAGTCATTGCGGAGTTACAGGCGGGGGCGCAACGAGTCTGAAGGCCATTGCAACTGGCCTTACCGAAAAAGGCATTGCGACCGCGCGCGGCAAGAGCGCATGGACCGAAACGCAGGTCGCACGCGTGCTCGAACGCCTACAATAATTCGAAAAGAACTTTTCAAACCTTCCCTAGGTACCATGCCCACGTCAATATCGAGGGGTACACCCCCTGCAATGAACATGAAACAAAAAGGGAGCGCAGCTGACCGCCGA
>NZ_JBANBA010000144.1:0-17948 GCF_059803475.1 Bradyrhizobium sp. UFLA05-89
GCGCCTGCACAACGCGGCGTAGAGATGAGCTGAGGGGCGGCCGTTCATGGTCGCCCTTCACACTCGTGATGGTCACGCTCTCCCTGATAGGTATCGGTTGCGGCGATCCCGAGCAGCTCACGCTTGCCGCGATCCGTGCCATCAATGCGGCAGATCTCGTGCTGATTCCGCGCAAGGGGACGCAGAAGTCCGATCTCGCCGACCTGCGGCGGACGATTTGCGCCGATGTGCTCACCAACAAAGAGACGCGTATCGCGGAGTTCGACTTGCCGGTGCGTGACGCCGGCGAGGCTGACTACCGCAAGGGCGTCGACGACTGGCATGATGCGGTCGCTGCGACCTGGTCGCAGGCGATCGCGGGCCATCTCGTACATGATGGCCGCGTTGCGTTGCTGATCTGGGGCGACCCGTCGCTCTATGACTCGTCCCTGAGGATCGCGCGACGGCTTGATCCTTTGCCCGCGATCGAAGTCATCCCCGGCATCACGTCGATCCAGGCGCTGTGCGCGGCGCATGCGCTGCCGCTGAACGATATCGGCGCGCCTTTCCTGGTCACGACAGGGCGGCGACTGCGCGAAGGCGGCTGGCCTGACGGAGCCGACACCGTGGTGGTGATGCTCGATGGCGGCACGGCGTTTCAGTCGCTCGATCCGCAAGGCCTGCAGATCTGGTGGGGCGCCTATCTCGGCATGCCCGATCAGGTCGTCATGTCGGGTGCGTTGGCCGAGATCGGTCCGCGCATCGTCGCCGCACGGCAGGAGGCGCGCGAACGGCACGGCTGGATCATGGACAGCTACATTCTCAAACGCAGCGTGTGACGCGACCGCAGTCGCGTGAACGGAGGCAGGACGACATGCTCCCCAATTGGGTTTACGAGAAATGCCCGGGTATCTCGACCTCGCACCGCGAGGCGGCGATGGCGCGGCAGGCGCAACTGACCAAGCCGACCGGTGCGCTCGGTCGGCTCGAGCAGGTCGCGATCGACCTTGCGGGCCTGCAGGAGACGGAGCAGCCGCGCGCCGCGCGCGTGCCGATCATCGTCTTTGCCGGCGATCACGGCATCGTCGCCCAGGGCGTCTCCGCCTATCCGCAGGAAGTCACGATCGCGATGATGTCGAATTTCGCCGCCGGCGGTGCTGCGATTTCGGTGCTGGCGCGTGAATTGGGCTTAAGTCTCGAGGTCGTCGATGCCGGCTCGCTGGCACAGTCGGAGGGCGCGGGGATTGTCGCGGACAAGCCGCGCTGTGGCACGCGCGATTTCAGCGTGGAAGCTGCGCTGGAGCCGGCGGAGCTGGTGTTTGCGTTCGAATGCGGACAGCGCGCTGTGACGCGTGCGGCGGCGAAGCAGCCTGATCTCCTCATCCTCGGCGAGATGGGCATCGGCAATACCACGGCGTCGGCGGCGATCGCGGCGAGCCTGCTCGGCGTGAGCGCCGACGAGATCGCCGGCAGCGGCACCGGTGTCGATGCCGTAGGGCGTGCACGCAAGGCGCGCGTGATCGACGCTGCGCTTGCACGGCATGGCCTGACGAAGACGGGCGCGTCTGCGGAGGAGGTCCTGCGCGCAGTCGGCGGCCTCGAAATCGCGGCGATCTGCGGCGCAATCATCGCGGCTGCACAGCGGCGTGTTCCAACCCTGATCGACGGCTTCATCGTGTCGGTTGCTGCGCTGGCGGCCGCGCGCCTCAATCCGTCATGTCAACCGTTCCTGCTGCCGTCGCACCAGTCGGCGGAGCTGGGTCATCGCCTGGTGCTTCGCGCGCTCAACGTTCAGCCGCTGGTCAGCCTCGATCTCAGGCTCGGGGAGGGATCGGGCGCCGCGATCGCGCTGCCGCTGGTGCGGCTCGCCTGCGCCCTGCACAATGGCATGGCGACGTTCGCGCAGGCCAATGTTCCGGATCGTCCGGCCTGAGACGGCTCAAGCGATCGTCTGATTGACCGACACGATCCGCCAGCCGTTCGCGAGCCGATCGATGCGGGTGAGCGAGAGTGGCTCGATCGCAAAGCGCAGCGCCGCCTCCGGGGCGAGGTCGAGCGCGATGCACAGCACAGCGCGGATGGTGCCGGAATGGACGACGAGGACCGCCGGTCCTCTTTCGATGCGGTGAAGGCCTTCACGGGTTCTGGCGATCTGATCTTCAAAACTTTCGCCGCCCGGCGGCCTCGCGTGCGCTGGATTGGCCCAGAACTGCGCGTAGGGCTCGCCGCCCGAGGCGGCGAGATCGTCGTGACGTCGTCCGGTCCATTCGCCAAAATCCTGCTCGCTGAACCCGGGCACGAGGATCGGATCGAGCCCGAGCGCGTGCGCCGTGTCGACGGTCCGTCGTGCCGGGCTCGCGTAGCTCGCGGCCCCCTGCGGCAGGCACCGTCGCAACGCGTCCAAACGCGTCCGGTCGCTGAGGTCGGCCTGCGCATCCATGGCGTGGATCGTCCCCGCGACGCCATCGACGACCGCATGTCTCACCAACCAGAGGAAGGTGTCCCCCTCCATTCAGCATCTCCACAGACGTTTGCACCGCTGCGACAAGAATGCCGCGGCCAGCACATTGACTCTCTGTCGCTCCTAATCATAGATGCTCGCGACGGTTTCCCCATCCGGGGATGAAAAGGGAATGCGGTGCGGGGATTTTCCCCAATGCCGTAGCTGCCCCCGCAACTGTAAGCGGAGAATCCTTCGTCACAAGCCACTGGGCTCTCGGTCCCGGGAAGGCGGCGAAGAGGTCACGACCCGCGAGCCAGGAGACCTGCCGTCAGCCGTGGTCACACGCGAAGATGTCGGTCGGGGAGTACAGACATTTGGCTTAGCTGGAGGCGAGAACTGCGCCGAAGGTTGAGACTTGGTTCGCTGTGACGTGCCACTGACGTCATACCGAGGTCCGAACCATGTCTTCCGCCCGCACCGGCTACCCGCGCAAATTCCTGCGCGCGTCCAGCATTCTCACGCCGTTCATCTTCGTCGATATATCCGCAGCCGTTGCGCAGCAAGTCCGCGAGCAATTGCCGCCGGTCGAGGTCCGCCAGGCCGACCAAAGCCGCAAGCCGGCCAAGCCGGGCGGACGCAATGAGCGAAGCGCCCGGCGCGCGGCGCCGAACAGAACGGCGACCGCCGTGACCTCGCAAAAGCCGGCCGTTCAGAACGCGACGCAGACACCACTCAACACGAATGCGGTGGCCGAAAGCGCTTCGCGTCTCGGCCTCACTGCGCGTGAGGTGCCCGCGACCGTCGAGGTGATCTCGGCCGAGACGATTCGCGAGCAGGGCTACCGGACCGTTTCGGACGTCGCGCAGGGCACGGTCGGCGTGACCGCCGGCGACAATCCGGCGGAGCCTTCGGCCTTCTCGATGCGCGGCTTCACCAACAGTCAGATCAATACTCTCTACAACGGCATCAAGATCGGCCCGCAGAACATGACCTCGCGCATCATGGACACGGCCAATCTGGAAGCGGTGGAGTTTCTGAAGGGGCCGGCCTCGCTGATGTCAGGCGAGGGCGCCAGCGGCGGCGCGGTCAATTTCGTGACCAAGCAGCCGCACACCGGGCCGGTCCAGAACGAGGCATTCTTTTCGTACGACTCGCTGAACTCGTACCGCAGCTATTACGGCTCCGGTGGCAGCACCAATGTGCAGGGTCTCGATTATCGGTTCGACGTCAGCCGCTCCTCGCTCAATGGCTTTGCCGACGACACCAGCACCAAGACGCTCGATGTATCGAGCCAGCTCAACTATCGCGTCTCGGACAATCTCAAGCTCTGGGGCGCGATCGAATACAGGGAGGATCGCTCAAAGGGCTATTGGGGCGTTCCGCTGGTGCCGATCGCCTACAGCGGGTCGCACGCCACAGCCGGCATCGTCTCCGGCAGCTACGTCTCGAACTACAACGGGTCGAATCTCGGCCCCGTCACGATCGACGACCGCACCTTCAACACCAACTACAATGTGCTCGACAATCGCAACGCGGCGCAGGAGGTGTGGCTGCGTGGCGGCTTCGAGCTCAAGCTCGCGCAGGGCCTCACCTTGAAGAGCCAGACCTATGGCTATGGTGCCGAGCGTACGTGGTTCAACAACGAGGTCGAGGCGTTCAACGCCAATTCAAACCTGGTCGATCGCGAGCGCTTCTATGTGGCGCACAGCCAGCGGCTGGTCGGCAACGTCACCGACCTGACCTGGGATGCGAATATCGCAGGTTTTGACAATCGCCTGGTGACGACCTTCGCCGCGAGCGATCTCGATTTTGTCCGGCCGGGCGCGGCGAATTTCCCGCATGATCTCGTCACGCTGGTCGATCCCGCGCGTGGTTACTATGGCCCGCTCACGACGCAGCAGCAGACGGCGCGCATCGACAACGAAGCATTGTCGTTCGAGGACCGGCTGAAGATCACCCGAAGCTTCGCGCTGATCGGCGGCCTGCGCGTCGAGCATATCGGGCTCGACCGCAATTCGACCAACGTCGGCGGTCTTGAGAAGGCGGGCTTCCCGTTCTCGAAGGACTGGGCGCCGGTGACCGGCCGCATCGGCTACACCTGGGAAGCGGTGCCCGGCCTGACCTTCTATAGCCAGTATGCGACCGGCGCCGACGTCTCGGCCAACAACATCTTCCTGCTCGCACCAACGCAGCCGCTCGACCTGACGACCTCGCGCACCTACGAGACCGGCGTCAAGCATCTGTTCTGGGACAATCGGGCAGAATGGTCGTTCTCGGCCTACGACATCCTGCGCAAGAACGTCTATGCAGCCGCCGGCGGCATGCAGCTCAACATTGCCGGGCGACAGGAGTCCAAGGGCGTGGAGCTCGCCGGTGCCGTGCGCGTGACGGACGCCATGCGGCTGTGGGGCAATATCGCCTATGTCGATGCACGCTATGCCGACTACAATTTTGCCGGTGGCTCGTTCTCCGGCAATACGCCGCCAAACGTGCCGCGCATCGTCGCCAATGCCGGCGCATCCTATCGCTTCTTCACACCTTTCCTCACACCTTGGCCGGTGGAGCTCGGCGTCGTCGGACGTCACGTCGGCGATCGCTACAACACCGATGCGAACACCGTGACGCTGAACGCCTACACGATCGCAGACGTCTACGCATTCGTCGACATCCCGAAATCGGTCTTCGCCGTCGAGCAGACGCGTCTGACGTTCCGCGTGCGCAATATCACCGACAAGCGCTATGCGGTCTGGGGCGATCCGTTCTACCCCGATCAGGTTCTGCTGGGCGCGCCGCGCACCTATGAGATCTCCGCCGCGTTCAAGTGGTAAGGTGATGATCGCATGATGGGCGCGACGATCCTGCTGCACCGCTGGCTTGGAATTGCGTTCTGCCTGCTGTTTGCGATGTGGTTCGCAAGCGGAATCGTGATGCACTTCGTTCCGTTTCCTTCATTGAGTGAAGCGGAACGCGTCGAAAGTCTCGCACCACTGGGAAACGTGGCTGCGGGGATTGGGCCGTCGGACGCCGTCGCGGCGAGCGGACTGTCCGACGCTGCGCGCGTGCGGCTGATCCGGCGGAGCGACGGTCCCGTCTACGTCGTCATGGGGCCTTCGCGGTCGCATGCAATCCGCGCAACGGACGGCGCCGACGCCGCCGTGACATCGCCGGACGTTGCACTTGCCATCGCGACCGATCATGCGCGACGGCGCGGGCTTGATGTTGCCCGCGCGTCGATCGTCGCGCTTGCCGAGTACGATCAATGGAGCGTGCCAAACGGCTTCGATCGGCATCGGCCGCTGTTCCGCGTGGCACTCGCCGACGCTGATGGGACGGAGCTTTACGTATCGTCGGTCACGGGCGAGATCGTCCTGGATACGATGCGGCGCGAGCGCGGATGGAATTTCATCGGCAGCGTCGTGCACTGGATCTATCCGACTGTGCTGAGGCGCAACTGGTCGCTGTGGGACGGGGTCGTCTGGAGCCTCTCGCTGTTCGCATTGATCGCAGCCGTGCTTGGCGCTGCGCTGGGCATCGCGCGGATCAGGCTTGAAAAAGGGCGAATGCGCTCACCCTATCGCGGCTGGCATGCCCTGCATCACGTCATCGGGCTCTTGGCGACGACCTTCGTGCTGACCCTGATCTTCAGTGGCTGGCTGTCCATGGACCACGGACGCTTGTTCTCACGCGGGCAGTTGACGCAAGCCGAAGCGAATATCGCCTCTGCGGTGCCCGACTGGTCCGCGCTTGCGACCGTGAACTGGCCGCCGATCTCACCATCGGCCCGCGAGGTCGAGTGGTTCGCCTTCAACGGCAGCTTCTACCGGCGCGACCGCGTCGGTCTCGACAGGCAGATCCTGGTCAGGGCAGGGGATTCGAAACCGGACGAGCAACAGCCATTCCTGAATCCCCGCGATATCTCAGGAGTGACCGAGAGTCTTTGGGACGGTTGTGGCGTTCCAACACCGGTCAGTGCGACCGATGAGTATCCTGCATCGTCTTTGCTGCCGGGTGGACCCGTCTACCGCACGCGATGCGGCGACGTCTGGTTCGACATCGACGGTTCGAACGGCGTAGTGCTGCAAAAGCTGGATTCGTCGCGACGGGTCTATCGTTGGCTCTACAGTGCCCTGCACACGCTGGATTTTCCCATCCTGCTGGCGCATGCGCACGTGCGCAGCGTTCTGATCGTCGGCTTGTGTGCCCTCGGCTTCGTGTTCTCGCTCACCGGCATTGTCATCGGCTGGCGCCGATTGCGTTACACAATCGGCGCCGGGATCTTGCGGCCGTGACAGACCTCACGCGTTCGCGGCTTCGTTGCGGCGTGAGCCGTCGGACAATCCTTCCTCGGCCAGCCACTCGCGCGCCAGATTGACGTCGAGCTGGGAGAGTTGGTGGCCGACCGGCAACACGCGGCTCTCCACGCGCGCGCCAGATGCAGCGAGAGTCCTGGCAAGGCCTCCGACATTGCCGGGAGGGACGATCGGATCGTGCTGGCCGGAAAGCAGCAGCACCGACTTGCCGGCAAGATCGGCCTGGGGCGGCCTTGCCAGCGGCGCCATCGCGCGCAGCAGCACGGCACCGCGCAGGGTTTGCGGTCGAAGCAGCAGGATGGCCGCCGCGATGTTGGCGCCGTTGGAATAGCCAAGCGCCACCGGCGCCGCGATGCCGTACTCGTTGCGTGTGGCATCGACGAAGTCGGCAAGGTCATGCGCGCGGCGCACCACGTCGGCCTCGTCAAACACGCCCTCGGCAAGCCGCCGGAAGAAGCGCGGCGCGCCGCCTTCCAGCACCTGTCCGCGCGCCGAGAGCAGCGCACGGTCAGGGGCCACCATGCGGCCGAGCGGGATCAGGTCGTTCTCGTCGCCGCCCGTGCCGTGCAGGAGCAGCAGCGGCGCAAGATCGCGCCGCGTGCCCTTCTCGAAGCGGTGGATGAAAGAGAGCTGGCTCATCACGCCGCCTCCTCATCGCCCAGCGGGGCCAGCACGCCTTCGATGTCCTTGCGATGTGCCTCCAGGAACGGCGGCAGCTTCAAGGCCTCGCCGAGCGTTGCGAGCGGCTCGTCCACGGCAAAGCCCGGAATGTCGGTGGCGATCTCGAACAGGATGCCGCCGGGCTCGCGGAAGTAGATCGAGCGGAAGTAGTTGCGGTCCTTCTGCTCGGTCGGCTGCATGCCGTGCTCGGTCACGAGCTTACGCGCCATCTCCGCCTCAGTCGCATCGTCAGCGGCACGGAACGCGATATGATGCACGGAGCCGCGACCCATGCGGCCGGGCAGAAAGCCCTTGGCCTCATAGATATCGACGATGCCGCCGGCTGAGTTCGGCGAACGATAGCGGCTGATCGAACCCTCGCGGCCGGCCGCCTCGAAGCCGAGCACATTGGTGAGGATGGCGCCGGTCTTGGCGGCATCATCGAGCAGCAGCGTCACACCGTGAAAGCCGCGCATCGCGTGCTCGGTCGGAACGTCGCCGTTGCTCCAGGCGCGCTCGTTCTCGGCACCGGGTACGCCGACCAAAGCGAGGCTCATGCCGTCAGGGTCGGTGAAGGACAGCACGCTCTCGCCAAATCGCTTCTCCAGCGCCTCATGCGCGACGCCCTTCTCGATGAAGCGATGGGTCCAGTAGCCGATCGAGCGTGCGGGTACGCGGAAGGCGGTTTGCTGGGTTTGGCCGACGCCGCCCCGGCCCGGTGCCGCATGCTCCCAAGGGAAGAAGGTGAGGATGGTGCCGGGCGTGCCGCTCTCGTCGCCATAATAGAGGTGATAGGTGCCGGGATCGTCGAAATTCACGGTCTTCTTGACCAGCCGCAGGCCCAGAAGCTCTCTGTAGAACTTCAGGTTCCCCAGCGGGTTACCGGAAATCGCGGTGACGTGGTGAAGGCCGGCCATAACTTGTCTCCATTGCGTGTGAGCCCTATCGGCTCGTCATGCTGGAAATATCGTTCCGCTCCATTTCAAAGACAATCTGGCGTTTCATGGCATCACTGTCTATGAAATGGCGACAATTGAAACGGTGCCGGAATGGACAAGCTGGCAGGCCTGCGGGCCTTTGCGAAGGTGGTCGAGCTCGGCAGCTTTTCCGAAGCGGGCCGGGCGCTGCGATTGTCGCGATCCGCGGTGAGCAAATATGTCGGCGAACTCGAGGACGAGCTCGGCGTGCAGCTCTTGAACCGCACCACGCGCCGCGTCAGCCCGACCGAAAACGGCCAAGCCTATTTTGAGCGCGTGCTGGGCATCATCGGCGAGCTCGAGGCCGCGGACCATGCCGTCACTCAGTCGCAGGCTACACCGCGCGGATTGCTGCGGGTCAATGCACCGATGTCGTTCGGTACGCTTCGGCTCGGGCCGGCGATTGCCGAGTTCATGCAGCGTTATCCCGAGCTTCGCATCCAGCTCGTGCTGAGCGACGAGAATGTCGATCCGCTCCAGGACGGTCTCGATGTCACCTTGCGCATTGCCGATCTGGAATCCTCGAGCCTGATCGCGCGCAAGATCGCGCCGATCGCCCGTGTGATCTGTGCTTCACCGGATTACTTCAGAAGCCACGGCGTGCCATCGCATCCCAACGATTTGCGCGATCACAACTGCCTCACTTACGGATTCCTCTCCACCGGCAACCAGTGGAAGCTGTCAGGCAAGGACGGCGATCACTGGATCCAGCCGTCCTGGACGCTGTGCGTCAACAATGCCGAGGTGCTGCGCGATGCAGCGGTGGCCGGGCGGGGAATCGCCTTGCTCCCCGTCTTCATCGGCGAGGACGCTTTGCAGACCGGGCGTCTTCGGACCTGTCTCGATGACTATCATGCGCCTCCACTGACGCTCTACGCGCTTTATCCGCCGACACGCCATCTCGCACTCAAGGTGCGTCTGTTCATCGATTTTTTGGTGGAACGGTTCGAGGGTTGATACGCCGGACGGGTTTCGATGCAACGCAGCAGGGGATGGCTCGTAGCAGACCCGCGGGCGCGCGCTGACGTTTGCTCAATGACTGCCGAGGTTGCCTGCGCTTGGCGTCTGCCGGAAGGTGCTCCGTCGAGGCGCGTTACACGCCGGCGAGCAGGACGATCGCGGCGATCGGCATCGTAACGCCGAGCGCCGGGAACACGAGTGATATGGTTTCGCTACTCATGCTACTAACTTACTGAATTCGTTTCGCTTCGCTAGCTATACGATGGCATAGCCGAGCGTACTGAATGGTTCAGTCTATGTCACCGGAAGGTCGGGGATGGACGGCCAATGTGCGCTGATCGCCCGCTTCCCTCGTCTTGGGGTGCCCGCTACACTCCTTGGTCGAAGCACGTGTCAAGGTGCGCTTGTGACGGAGCCCAAGGACAAGGATCAACCCGCGACAGTGGTCGTGATCGACGACGATCCGAGCATACGGCAATCGCTTGGCAATCTGCTGCGGTCGGCGGGATTCCGGGTCAGCCTGATGGGTTCGGTCAGCGAGTTTCTGGATGCGGGGCGGCCCGAAGGACCGACCTGCCTCGTGCTGGATGTGCGCCTCCCGGGACAAAGCGGACTCGAGCTGCAGCGCGAGCTCGGCAGCGGCAAGCGGCAGTTGCCGATTATCTTCATCACCGGCCATGCCGACATCCCGATGTCCGTCCAGGCGATGAAGGGCGGCGCAATCGAATTCCTGACGAAGCCATTTCGCGAGCAGGACCTGCTCGACGCGATCCAGCTTGGCCATGCCCGCGACCGCGCCTGGCTCGAGCAGGAGAAGATCAGCGCTGAGCTGAAGGCCCGCTTCGAAACGCTGACGCCGCGGGAGCGCGAAGTCATGGCGCTGGTGGTGAGTGGGCGGCTGAACAAGCAGATCGCGGCGGAGCTTGGCCTCAGCGAGATCACCGTCAAGGTTCATCGCGGCCAGGTGATGCGAAAGATGCGTGCGAAGTCGCTGCCCGAGTTGTCGCGCATGGCAGACCGGGTTCTTCTCGCGCTGGGAAAATCGAACGACAGCGGCAAGGTGGCCTGACGGTCACCGACCCGCTCGAGCCAGAGCGTTGCGAATGGCGCTGAGCAGATCGTCCTCGTTGAACGGCTTGGTGAGCAGGCAATGCACGCCATTCTGCTGTGCGCGAGCCCGGACATGGTCACTCGGGTAGGCGGTTATGATGATCGTGGGGATCGAATTTCCCTGGCTGAGCAGAGTCTGGTGCAGATCAAGTCCGCTCATGTTCGGCATATTGGCGTCGACGACCAAGCAGCCAACCTGATCCATCTTCGCGGAGCGCAGAAACTCCTCCGCAGATGCAAAGACCTCCGCAGAAACACCAATGGAGCGCAGCAGCCCGCGAACCGCGGTACGAACCGAGTTGTCGTCGTCTACGATCGCAACGAGTCGTCCTGCATGAGGTACTTGCACGATCCGTAATCCCGAAAACGGGCAATCGCGAGACGACAATGATGATCCCGCATAAGACCGTTAACGCAAGCTTAGGTCCAACGACCAACCGCGGCGACTATACAGATGTATACTCGGGCGCCGTCGGCTTGCCGGCGATACGCCCGCGCACGCGCCGTCAGGGCGCAAGTCGGGCCAGCGTGCCGGCTTGCGCCGCGGCGACGGCATCGGCTGCATCCTCGGGAAGGAGCAGACGATCGTCGACCATGCGCACGGCTGCAGCCTTGACCGCGGCAACATAAGCATCCGGCGTGGGATAAAGCTCCTCGATCGAGGGGCGGGGGTCGCCGGCCGCAAGACGCTCTGCGCGCGTGCTGGCGAAGGCGAGCGTGCCGCCCATCTGGGTGCACAGCGTTTGTCCGCCATCTGCCCCTGCGATCGCATTCCATCCCGTGTAGGTCGCGCGAGCCGCAGCAAGCAATGGCAGCCGGACGCCAGCCAGCGCGTTGCCATCAGCGCCGGCGCGCGGCAGATAGAGCGGGTATTCTCCGTGTACCTTCGGCAACGGAGCTGCCTGTTCAATTGCCTCCGCGCGCGCATACTGAGCGCGATAGCCAAGGCCCGGGATCGGCACCGGATAGACGTCCCTGGCTGCTGCAAGCGTATTCTGCGCCAGTGTCGGGTAGCGGCTTGCCGGCGGTGCCACGTCCTCGGTGATCCACGCCTGCAAGCCGGTGAGCAGCGCGCGGAAGGCGGGGCCGCCATACACGGGATTGAGAGGCAGGGTGCAGGTCGGCCTGTGTGTAACGACGGCAGTCGCGACATTGCCGTGCGGGCTGCCTGCAACCATGTAGAGCCGCACCTCAGGCGGCGGTTCCAGATTGCGCCCGCGCGTGTCGGTGACGAGCAAGCTCGCTTCGGACCCCCAGAACTCGAACTCGGAATCGATCTGCATGATGCGCGGACAGGTGTTGGTCAGGCTGCAGCGGAGCAACAGTCCGTCGCGCCGTCCAGTGAACGCATCCTCCGTCACGGCATAGGTGAAGGGGAAACGCAGCACGGGATAGAGGCGGTCGAACTCAGGCCCAGGATTGCGACCCGGCTCGGCAAAACGGTCATTGGTGAAGCTGCGCCGCGCGCCGGGAATGATCGGCATCATCGCCTCGAACACGAGACGTCCGGTTTCGTCCTCGTTCATCCCAAAATAAAGCACGTCGCGCAGCACGCGGCCGGACTGCGAGATGCCAAGTCCGATCGCTCGCGAGATGCCGCTCTGGCCGTCGGCCGCGAGCGGATTGGTCGGGCCGCCCTCGCGCCTCAGGAAGGCGGCGACGTCGCGGATTGCGGCGAGACCCATTCCGGTCAGCTTCGGGTCGCGCGCCGTGTAGGTCAGCTCGTACAGCGCATCCGAGGTGAAGCCGGCCGGGCGCGTGATCTCGATCGTCTTGTCGTCGATGAAGCTGAGCTTGAGCTCCGGTGGAGTTTGGCGCGGATCGTCGGCGCGAGCATGCACCGACAATTGTGCGCTTGCCCGGTCCGCAACGGGATAGCTCAGTGTCGCGCCATGCGGATTGGTCGTGTCGCCAAAACTCCATTCCTCGCGGACGGGCCCGGTGATGCCCGCGACGACCGGCACCTGGATTCCAAGCATGCCGGCGCCTGTGGGTGCGTCCGCCTGCCAGCCCGCCCAGACCAGCGTGTAGCCCTGCGACAGCAGGAAGCCGCGGCCGGCGTCGTCGGCTTGATCGAGACGGATGCTACCCTGGATCGAGCTGTTGTCGAACCAGGCTGATATCAGCCTGCGCCCACGGTTCGGTATTTCGAACAGCAGGATGCCGTTCGGATGCGCAGGACGGAGGATGACGACGTCGCTGGTTGCCTCGACCTTGCCGTCAACATTGCGCGGCGCACGGTCGAGATCGGTGATGACGGCGTTGCGGGGATTGGCCGGATCGAGCGCGATGGTGGCGCTCGCGGTTATCCTCTCGACCTGACCGGCGGGCCCGAAGCTGCGGCCTTGCAGGGCGGAGGTGGTGCGATCGAGGACGTTGAACCGTGTGATCTCTGCACTGGCGGGCGTGGAGCAGGCGAGGGCGATCAGCCCGCTCAAGAGAGCGGCGTAGCGTATCATGTCGTGTCTCCTCCCAGAGTCAGGACATGATGAGTAGAGCGTGGCCGGATCGATCTGGCAAGCCGTGCGCGAGCGTCGCGCTCAGAGAGAGCTGCCGCCGCAGATCACGAGTTGCTGCCCGGTGATTGCGCCAGCTTCCGCCGAGAGCAGGAACGCCACGCTGGCGGCGACTTCCTCGGGACGAATGAAGCGGCCGATCGGCGGCAGTTTAGGCGTCACATTGGCGCGCGTCGGGTCGTTCAGCATCGGCGTTTCGGTCGCGGCGGGCGCGACGACGTTGACCGTGATGCCGCGGGGCGCGAGCTCAGCCGCCCATGAGCGTGCGAGCGCAACCAGCGCCGCTTTCGTCGCAGCATATTGTCCCCGGCCGGATGCGCCCGATGCGGTCCGGCTGCCGATGAAAACGATGCGCCCGCCCTCGGGTAGACGCGGCGCCAGTGCATTGGCGAGGCGCTCGGCGACATCGACATGCAGCCGCCACATCGCCGCGCCGTCGTCATGGTTGAGCGCGCCGAGTTGGCCGACCCTAAGGACGCCCGCGGCATGAACGAGAGCCGTCGGTGCGATGCTTGCGAGAGCAGGCGCGATGGCATCGACGTTCCCGAGGTCAAGCGACAGGTGATCAAACGCCGGATGGTCGAGAGGTGCGGGGCGGCGGCTGATGCCGGTGACGCGCCAACCATCGCGCAGCAGGCGTTCGACGACCGCGGCGCCGATGCCGGAACTTGCGCCTGTCACAAGTGCGTGGGGCCGCCCGCCCATCGTCCTAGTCCCCGACGGCGTGCGTGACCCATGGCTCCGTCACGCGCACATGCTTGATCGCCCGCCGATGGAAGGTGAAGGCCATGTGAAGCGCGCCGTCGGCGGTCTGCTTGATCGACGGATATGACAGCTCGCGGTTGGTCTGGTCGCGCGAATTATTGGTCATGCAGTAACCGTCGCCAGTCTCGACGTCGCGCTTGGTCCAGCTCCGTCCGCCATCGGCCGAGACGGCGAGCGTCATCGGCGCTCTCGGTGCGCCCCAGAACGCGGTGCGTCCGTGTGTCTTGCCGTCGCCGGCGATCACGGGCGGCAGCTCGTCCTCGATCTCGTCGTAGAGCGACAGACGGCGCTCGGTCGCGGCATTGGCGCTGGAGTCGTTGAAGACGAGCGCGAGATGTCCGTCGGCAAGCCGCGTGAACTGTATCGAGGAGTTATTGTTCGGAAGGATGGTCGCAACCGGCGCCGACCAGGTGCGGCCGTGATCGGTGGATCGGCTCTGATAGATGTTGTCCGCCCAGCGGCTTCGAAACAGTGCGAGCAGCGAGCCATCGTCAAGACGCTCGATGCACATATGCACGCAGCCGCGGCTTCCTGGCACGTCCACGTCGCGCCAGGTCGCGCCTGCGTCGGAGGAAATCTTCACCGCGCTTGTGTCCTCGTCGCCGTTCCATTTCCGTCCCGGCGTGCTGTGGCAATAGAAGACGGGCAAAAGCCAGTCGCCATTGTCGAGCACCACGATCGGCTGGCGGATGAAGGTGCCGCGACCGCGCTGCTCCGGGAACAGCGTTTCGATCGGGCCCCAGGTCCGGCCGTGGTCGCGCGATAGGCGCCTGCGAACGAAGGCCGTGTCCTGGTTTCCCGCAAGCTGCGCCGTCCACATCAGCCAGAGCGCGCCATCCGGGGCAGGGAACAGCACCGGGTTCTGCTCGGAACGCTTGGAATCGTCGGACAGCTTTTCGGCCGGCGACCATTGCGTCGCGCCGCGGGCAAGACGCGAGAAATAGACCGATATGTCCGACATGCCTTCCTGCGTGCCGCCGAACCAGACGCAGCCAAGGTCGCCATTGGCAAGCGGCATCAGATTGGCCGCGTGGTTCTGCACGCAGGGCGACGGAATGAAGGCGTCGAACCGGTCGGGTTCGCCGGCCGCCTGTCGCACGACGCCGTCGGCGATCTCGATGTCCGCGATCATGCTGAAGTCCTTTCCACAAAAGTACTGGTTTGCGTGGTCGCCGGCGCGGCGCGCTCAGTGGGCGGGCGGCCGAGCACGAGGCGCTCGATCGCCATCACGACCAGGGGCGTCGCCGCTGCGATGTACATGTTGTCGATGCCGAAGGGATTGCCAAGCAGATACCACACCGTCGTCGAGACGGCGGCCCCGATCAGTCCCGTGGTCGCACCGCGGTTGCTGGCAAACAGCGGCAGATAGAAGCCCATCATGGCGACGATGGTGATCGACAGCCTGAGCGCGCGCGTGAAGAACGACAGCTTGAGGATCTCGGGAACGAAGAACACGAACACCAGCGGCACGATGCCGATCACGACCGAGAATACGCGCGTCATCTTCAACTCGCGCTCCGGCGTCGGCTTCCAGTAGGGGACATAGAAGTCGCGCACCACGAGCGAGGCGATCGCGAGCGCGACCGTGCAGACGCTGACGAATATCGAGGCGACCAGCGAAGTCGTCACGAAGGCGGAGGCCAGAGGCGGCATCTTCTCCAGGAATACCGGCAGCGCGTAGAGGCTGTTCATGTCGGGGTAGAGGAATTTTGCCGCAACGCCGATCAGGGCGAGCAGGAAGCCGAGAGGGAGACAGAACGCGGCCGCGTAGAGGGTCGCCTTGCGGGCGTCGTCGGCGCTCGGCGTCGAGGAGATCGCCTGCACGATGAACTGTGTCGAGAAGATCGCGCCGACCGTGCCGAAGGTCCAGGCGAAGATGGTCGTGAAGCCGATCTTGCCGTCCCAGCTGAAATAATAAGCCGGCAGTTTCGCCTGGATCGGCGCGATCCCGCCGGTCAACGACATTGCGACCGCGAAGATGATGAGGATGCCGACGACCTTGATGGCGCTGTGGAGGATCGTGACCCAGGCCACGCCCTTCAGGCCGCCGAACACGTAATAGAACGTAGAGACCACGGCGATGATGCACATCGCAACGGGCAGGCTGATATGCAGCGAGGTGGCGATGGCGGCTGCGCCGCTGACATAGTTGCCGACGTTCACGAGCAGCAGAGCGTAGATCATGATCACCGAGACCGTGAGCATGGTCGACTTGCCGAATTTCTGCGCGATCGCGGCCGAGATCGTGTATTCGCCGGAATTGTAGAGTTTCTTGACCATCAAGAACCCGAACAGAAGGAAGCCGATCGAGGCGCCGAGCACGGCCCATCCGGCGGCCATGCCGGACTGAAACGCTTCCTGCGCCGTGCCGACGGTCGACTTGGCGCCGACGAATTCGGACATCATGAGCACGCCGACGACAACGGCCGGCATGGCGCGCGCGCCGGTCATGAACTGATCGCTCGTCCTGCTGCGCAGCTTGATCGTGAGCCACGACGTGAAGGCGATGTAGGCGGCGATCATCGTGACGATGAGCGTGCTCTCTCCATTGAGGATGGCTTGCATCAGTGGTGTTTCCTCTGGTGACGCGGACGCGGTGTTGTGAAGCCCGCTATGTCCGGTTTCGTTCCGACTCTGTTTGATCGGAATGCGAACAAATGTTGTTAATGCCTATTAGACCTGCCCGAGCGCCCTCCGTCAAGCGTACGCGTTGACGCGGCGGTCGATGCGCCACGTCTGGCGTTCATTGCCGCAGGGGGTTCAATAGGTTCCCGGTTGGAAGAGGGATCAGCCGCTCATCTGGACTGCGTTGGTCAGGAGTTTGGCGACGCGTAGCACTTCCGGCAGCGCTGATTTCTCGAACGTCTTGATATCGATGCGGTTGGCGTCGACGGTGAGACTGATGCCGGCCACGATGGATTTGTCGGGGCCGAAGACGGGTGCGGCGAGGGTGCGCAGGCCATAGGCGTTCTCGCCGTCCGAGACGGCATAACCCTGCTTGCGCACCTGATCGAGCCGCGTGAGCAGCGCCTTCAGATCCGTCAGCGTGCGCTCCGACAATTTGATCCGCTCGGTGGCCTCGAGCCGCGCGATCTGCTCGTTTTTCGGCAGACCCGCCAGCATGACGTGGCCGAGTGCCGCGGCATAGGCCTTGATCCGGCTGCCGGGCCTGCGGTCGATCTTGTGGCGGTCGAGACCGGCGCTGACGCGCGCGAGATAGACGACGTCGCTGCCGTCGAGAACACCCAGCGAGGCGGCGTCACCGAGCGCCGGGACCAGTTCGCGGAGCAGCGGTTCGGCCTGGCCGCGCAGGTTGCCGGCGGAGAGCGCGGTGTATCCGAGATCGAGGCACTTCAGGCTGAGGCGATAATGGCGCGACGCCTCGTTGGCGTGGAGATAGCCGAGTTTGACCAGCGTCTGCACCAGGCGAAACGCCGTGCCGCGGTCCATCTCGGCGCGCTCGGCAATCTCTGTGATCGTCAATTCGAACTCTTCGGCCGAAAAGCTCTTCAACACTGCGAAGGCCTTGGCCACCGAGTTCACAAAGTTCTTGGGATTGTCGGCTGGCGATGCGGTCTTGGCCAATGTTCGTTCCTTCATCTGGCGGCGCGTCGTCCACGAGAGAGTTGGAACCACTCGCGAATCCGCGCTTTACTTCGGCCCGTTGGCAAGCAGGGGAGCCCTCCCGGATAAAAAGGCATGGGCTGCTCGCTTGACGGCCGCGACTGCGAAGTCTAATCACATCCTCAAGGATTGACAACAATTGTTCGGATTCCGATCAATCGATCGGCCGGATGCCAACGGAGGAGCTCTCGTCGTGGACGTTCAGCCCAAAGGCGTGTTTTGCGCGGCGTTGACGCCGCTGGATGCCGATCTTGCGCCGGATCATGCCGTCTTCGTCAAGCATTGTCGCCATCTTCTGAGCGAAGGTTGTGACGGCATCGCATTGCTGGGCACGACCGGCGAAGCCAACTCGTTTTCCGCGAGCGAACGCAAGGCGCTGATCGAGAGCGTCGTCCGCGCCGGCATCGCGCCGTCAAAGCTCCTGCCGGGAACCGGCGTGCCGGCGTTGACCGAGACGGTCGAGCTGACGCGGCATGCCCTCTCGCTCGGTGCCACCACCGTCGTGATGCTGCCGCCATTCTACTACAAGGACGTCACGGACGAGGGACTGTATGCCTCCTACAGCGAGGTCATTCAGCGTGTCGCTGATGTCAGGCTCAAGGTC
>NZ_JBANBA010000145.1:0-17741 GCF_059803475.1 Bradyrhizobium sp. UFLA05-89
ATGTCACGAAGCGGACGATTGGTGTCGAAATTGCAGCCGAGCGTGCATTGATCGCCCGCCTGCTCGACGTTCATGAGGTCATGGCCTTCATGCAAACGGCCTTCATTGGCTAACCGCCGCGTCAGCTGTGTACCAGGCAGCGCATAAAGCAGTCCAACCATGCAGACTGGAATGCTCGCCTCCTCGATGAAGTCAACCATTGCCTGTCCCATCGCGGCCTTCTCGGTATCGAACCCGACGATGAAGCCCGCGGTGACGAACATGCCGTAGCTATAAATCTTATGGATACACTCGGCGATGTTGCGCCTGGTGTTCTGTTTTTTCTTCATCTGCACGAGCGTCTCCGGATCCGGGCTCTCGATGCCGACGAAAATTCCAAAGAAGTTTGCGTCCTTCATTGCCTGCAACAATTCGCTATCGTCCGCGATGTTAATAGAGGCTTCAGTCGAGAACTCGAACGGATAGTCGCGCTCTTCCAGCCAGTCCTTGAGCCGCGGCAGCAGGGTGCGGAGGTTTTTCTTGTTGCCGATGAAATTGTCGTCGACGAAATCGATATGCCCACGATAACCGTGATCATAGAGCACTTGCAGCTCAGCGAGGATCTGATCGTTGGTCTTGGTGCGCGGCACGCGACCATACAGCTCGATGATGTCGCAGAACTCGCAGGTGAACGGACAACCCCGCGAATATTGCACGCCAATGAAGAGATAGTGATCGAACTTGAGCAGATCGTAGCGGGGCATCGGGCTTTGCGTGACGTCAGCTTTGAATTTCTCGGCGACAAACACGCCCTTGCGCTCGCCGCCCTGCCAGGCGGCGATGAAGTCCCCGATGACCTGCTCGGCTTCGCCGAGCACCTGGAGGTCCGCGTCCGCGTAGAGATGCGGGCTCGAGGTGACGTCAGGCCCGCCGACACATACGGGCTTGCCGTGCAGATGGGCGAGATCGATCAGATAGACGGCATCGGGCTGCTGGTTGAGCATGCCGCCGGTCATGACGAGATCGGCCCACTCGAGGTCCGCGTCAGTCAACGACTCGGTGTTACGGTTGATGAGACGGATGTCCCAATGCTTCGGCAACATGGCCGCGACGGTGATTAGGCCGAGCGGCGCCGCCGGATATTTCGCGCCGACGAGTTCGCAGGCTTCCGTATAGTTCCAAAACGAGTTAGGAACGAACTTCGGATAGATCATTAGGACGCGGCAGGGGATCGTCATGCTGCTCCGGCCCGGGCGTTGAGGGCACAATGCCACGCAGTTTGTTGGCGCTCATGCGTTCGTATAATGTCTACTGCGCCGCCTATTTGGCGCCTTTGAGGCGTCTCCTGATCTGCGCTCTTCGGTCGCGGTGGGAGTACTTCATTGTTTCGATTTTTTCGACGCGCGTTTTTTGGGTTTCGGGCCACCTGGCGCCTCGGCATCGTCCCCATGGCAAGGCCAAGTATCTCTGAACGCCTCGAGTGCAATGGTAATCCCTGGTTCATTCAGTCGATCCGGATTGTTGTCAATGTATTGTAGAAGGACCTTGGCACTTTCCAAGACACTGCCTTGCGCGGGGGGGCATGCACGCACCTCAGCTGGCAGATTTGGTGAAAAGAGCATCGCAGTCTCGATCATTCCCTCACATGCGCCGGCGAACCGGGCTTCGTCCTGATCACGAAACGATTTCTGAACAAGTAGTCCGCAAGATTTCTGCGCGTCGGTTCCTTTATCAACGACCGTGCCGCTGACCCTCCCAATGAGCAAGAGGACCAGGCTGGCAAGAATGATATGGACCCGCATTAGCGTCCCCTGAATACTGGTGCGAAAACAGCGGCGATGAGTGCCCTGATGGTACAAATTTCGATCCTGCGCGTCCTTGCGCGAAATTTTATGGACTACAGACAGATTCTGGAGAGCCTCTATCAACTTGCCGCCTACGCGAGTCGCATTGATTGATTGATGTCAGTGCTCGACGTTCGAGGCAAGTGAACAACTGTCTGCCGATGACCTCGTGTTCTAGGACGAGCGCCAGGGACTTTACCATCGGGTCGCTACGGCCATTGCCCGAGCGAAACGCTTTGACTTGGCTAACCGCTCTCACCTGCGCCAAGCAACTCGTCGTCAGCACGCGTCGCGATCGCCTCGACCGCAGCCTCTGCGCATCTTGGACCGTTCGCGGCGGATCCTCCCGACGGTTGTTTGTCCGCTTTGGACGGTCAACATTGCGCCGCGCTTTCTCGGATGACGCCGCTCATTGAATTCGTGGGAAATCGAGGGCCTGTCGAGACGGCTGACAGGAAAGCTGGATGAGCTCAATACTGAGAGACCTAGCCCCGCTCGGGTTCAAGCTGCACCGTTTTTCGTCCCCCGTTCAGTTCTCTAAGTTTGTTTACGTATGCCTCAGGCGTTAGCAGATGAAACGGAGCGTTGAGGCCCATAAAAGTCGCTATGCGGCCAATGAAAGCAGTGCAGTTGGTCGTTGCCGCATTCCATAGCGGCGAAGTCTCCTGCAGGTGCTTGATATAGGCAAACACCTTCTGGGCATCGGCCTCATTCAAGTAGACGCGGTAGCTGGCCGTCAGATATTGCTCGTCAAGATCACCATAGGTCGCACCTGTCTCCGAGGGGACAAATATCAGGTGACCCAAAATGTACGGCACCTCGTCGCCGGCCGGAGCCAGACCAGCGACCTCGACCTGCTTTTCGCTCGTCTTTCCGTACCAGACGAATGCATGACCGTACGTTGATGCCGTGCGGGCACGAAAATCAACGTAGTAGGGACCTTTGGCAGCAGCTCTTCGAACTGGTTTTACATCCGATGCAGCCGGCGGGGCGCCTGGCGTAACAGCAGCCATGCTGTCCGCATGGTTCGTTGCCGAATTGGGGGGAGCGTCCCGTTGCTGATCGTCTGCACGCGCCACGAGTGGTTGTGCGCTACTGAACCCAGCCCCCAAGCCCACGAAGGCCGCCAGCATGGCGGCCCTCGCAAATAGCTCCAGACCCAGATATTTCCGAATCACTACCGCCATCTTCGAATCCTCTTGGATTCAAGATCCGCCATAGATAGTCCGCCTACCCCAAACGAACGCCGCCGGCGCGCGAATGGATAGCCAGATCAACCTTTGGTCACCAACGGAGCCGGGGCCGCGACCGGGTATTTGCCTACTGGACTCTTGCCAACGGGGTATTTGCCAACGGGGTATTTGCCAACCGGCGTGGGGGCGGCGGCAACAGGCTGAGGCCGTGGCATGTCGGCAGCAACTGCTGTCCCCGCGAAAGCTAATGAAGCGATTCCAAGGATCACGAATTTCGACATCGGGTTCTCACATGATTCGGCTGGGTTGGAATTCACCTGACACACATAGAAATAACCTGACGCTAGCAACGCCGGCAATGAATAGACCAAGGAGTCGGCAGCCCCGATAGCCGTTTTTTGCTGCATGTTGCGAAAATGGCACGCAAATTGAGGCGTTTGGTTCCAGGTCGACTTCGTGGTCTTACAGATCAAGACGTGTCGGGATTCTACTTCACAGTATCCGCGGGAAGACCCGACCGGTCCGTGCCATATACTCGCGATAGTTGTCGCCAAACGTCTGCAGCATCATTCGCTCTTCTCTTGCGACGCGGCCAAAGAACAAAGTGCCGAAGCCGGCCAGGCCCGCGAAGCCGGCAATCCAATTAGGCAGCAGCAATGCCTGGGCGATAGCCCACAGCCAAAATGCCGAATACATCGGGTGTCGAACTCTCCGGTAAATCCCTTCCGTCACGAGTTCATGATTCTCCCGCACATCGAGACTTATCGACCAATTTCGGCCGAGTGCACGATGAGTCAGATGAAACACGCCCAAAGCAGCAATCGCAAAGAGAGACCCCAGCCAAGCCAACGAAGGATAAAAATTGTGAGCCGCGAAACGAGGTATTCCTGTCGCTATGTAGACGAGCGGAACAAGTCCAAGTCCCGAAAGAGATATGAGCAGGAGCACCGTTTCCAGGGGGCCGCGAGCGCTCCACACAATCCTCGCACGGCGGGAACGCCGCGCGTACTTATGGCGTATGAGGTACCAGCCGATCGCCAAGGCAACGAAAATGACTTTCGAAATGGTGGGCGTCATTTGAATTAGGCCGCCGCGCCGGGACGACCTGGCAGTTCACTTCTCGAGAGCGGCGCGCTCGCAATAAGCCCTCCGTCTTCAGCGATCATCGACACGGCGCCATCCGGGGCGACCGTCTGGGATTTGGCTGAAATAGGTCCGCATGTGAGCATAAAGTAATCGTACGATGTTCGCCTGTCATTTCCACTGACGAATTGGTTGTGCACGCGAAAGAAATTGAAGCGGATACGTTGATACACGGCGTCGTCAAGCATTCGACTAAGTCTCACGACCCTGACGGTCGCCTCGTTTTCTGCCGCCAAGCCCATATCGGCCATCGGCCGGCTTTTGTAAAAGTTCAACAGATCGATGAGGGCCTGATAGTCGCCCCAGAAGATCGCGCGCGAATTGGCGACGCGTTCGACCGCCATGCGAAAGGGTATCGCCTTTGGGTGCAAGCCTATCTTGAGTATGGATGATCCAACGCTCAAGAATGTGACGGGAATTTTGTTCCGATCGAGCGCAGGGGCCAGCTTCAAGGCGCGATCAAGTAAATCAACGGCAAGTACGGCGCCAAGACTATGCCCTATGACCAAAATTTCGTCTGCGGTGGAGTTGCTCGCCGCAGCCACGAACTCCGCGGCCAACCTATCCAGCTTCTGCTCCATTTCCGAATTACCGCATCGAACGTACTCGTGAGAAAAAATCCAGTCGTCGAACAAGTCGCTCAGGTGCAGCCAGTGCCACGGCCCCGCCAAGGCGGCTGCGAACCCGAAGAGACCGCCACCGGCAGCAATGAGAATTGACTCGGTGATCTTGAATGCAACCACGCCAATCAAGAAGGCGGCCGCGATGAGCAATCCGAACATGACCAATGGATAGAGAAAGAAAAGCGCGTAGCGCCAGTTGCTCAGCAAGTAGCGCCAAAGAGTGCCGGATAAAACGAAATCAAGAAACGCAAGAATGCCGATGGAAATGCGTGAGCCGAGGCTTCGACGCCCGAAGGCCTCAATTACGTCGTGCCATCGGACCAGACGGTAATCGGTTTCGACGAGCCAATCGGGGCCGGTTGTCGTCACATTCCATTGCATTTGGTCGGCGGTATCATGCGAATTGTCGACGACCGCTTTCACTGACCAGGTACGTTGGAACCTGGCAATCTCACGCACAAAGCGTAATTGCGCGCTGACAGGCGACGTAATCGGATCATAGCCGCCGATATGGAATACCAGCCGCTTCGCTACAGGAGTTCCGGACATGGTCTTACCGCGACTATCCGCGGATTCATGCTCGCTGTACACGCATCAATGGACCTGTAATCAAATGACAGAAGCGTTTGACGCCAAGGGTTGTCAAGAGAGAATCGACCAGTTATTGGGGAACATGTGTCAATTTATTCTGCCATGCGCAAAGCGAACCGCTCGAACAATAGTGTCGATCGGTGCTGCCATGATGATCGGGCTGTCCAGCACCGCGCCCTCACAAGCGCAGGACGAGATATCCTCTGGAGAGAGATGTCTTGCGGCAAATTTGGATATCTCGCTGGGCGCGCAACTGCCCCGCACGGGGGCGCGTTTGAGATCTGGTGAGCCGATAAAGATTGTGGCGATCGGGTCATCGTCGACAGTAGGACTCTGGCAGCTTAGGTCCGCGGCAACGTACCCGGAGGTGATGCGCCGAGAGCTCTCGAGGCTTAGATCGAGCGCCAAGATCGATGTTATTAACAGCGGTCGAGTCGGCGACACCATTCCGAACAACATCGCGCGCTTCGAGCGTGACGTTTTCGCCCACGCACCTGATCTCGTTATCTGGCAATTGGGCACCAATGACGTCGCCTGGGGTGGTCGGCCGGACCAAGGGCTCAAGAGGAGCGTTCTTGAAGGGGTAAGGGCGCTTAAGGCAGGCTCTGCCGATGTCGTGCTGATGGATCTGCAATATGCGCCGCAAGTGCTCGCTTCAGCTAGCTACCCAACGATGGAGGGCATCATCGCCGATGTCGCGAAGCAGGAACGGGTCGGGTTATTCTCTCGTTTTGCGCTGATGCGAAATTCGATCAGTGCCGGAGTTGCGCAAAGCGCGCTTGTAACGTGGGACGGATTGCACAACACCGCCGATGGTTATGATTGCATTGGACGAGCCCTTGCCCGAGCCATCTCAGCGAGTGCTCGTTGAGAGGACCTAGATCAGGGGAATCGAAGGCTGCGGCTTCGGATGAGTTTGGGCATCGGCCCGGACTCCGGGCGCCGAGCGTGCAGATGCCCGCGAACGCGAACAAAAACCCATTCTCCTCGACAATCGCCGCAGTTCTCGCAGCGGTGACAGCAATTCGCTCCGACGCTGTCGGGAGGCGCGCTCATGTACCATTATGGCAGTCAACTTGTTGACCTGTTACTGGTGCTTGTCGCCGCGTGGATGGTGCCAGCCGCCATCTTTATCATCTACGCCTATTTTGCTCGTCTTAAGAATCCTGTCACCGAATCGGTCTTTGGACGTGCGGTCATCCTTTCCTTGTTCATCATAACCATGTCGATTTGGCTCCCGATCATTGTGGCCGCCATAGTCCTATCACTGATCGGCCATTTGTGGTCCCGCTTCAGGATAAAACCGCGCAAGTAGATAGTGGCGCCTCAGCAAAATAGAAAAGCGAACCAAACAAATGCCGGCGTGTCTCCTAGTTCTGACGATAGCGGCAATCAATCTTACAACAATCGCCGCGGCTGCAGAGTGGTGACCCTGATGTCTGGCGCCTCTGCAGCAGCCAGATTCCGGATGTGAACAGAATTGTCGCCTGCCTGCAGCAGAATACACCCCGGCTCTCTCCGGGCTGTCGAGCGGTAATTGCAACTGGCGCGGCTTCGCGGCCTGCTGGTCCAAACGGTCGGATCGTACGGTCGCAGCCCTACGCTGTGTCTCCGCCACCGTATGCCAGGCGCCCGTCACCTCCATATCCATACTACGAGGACGATGATTATTAACTAGCGTGAGCGCGAGATGGACCGGCAGTTCATTGGTGTCCACCAGGGCGATGTAGTCGTCTTCAACGTGCTCGACGAGCCGATGTGTTTATCTCGTGACTTGCTATGGTTCTCGGCGCTGCTGCTTTTAGCTCCGCCGCAGCTTTCGAGCCAGACGCATCTGGCGGATGCCTGATGTGCCAGACCAGCGCGCCCGCAAGAACGGCGGTAGCGGCGAGGTTGTTACCCCAGGCCTGCAAAACCAGGGGAAACGGCGGCAGCGACAGCAGCATGAGGATGCCAGCTGCCGCCAGCGCGATCCAGGTTCCCAGCCGCACGCGGAAGCGCTCGTCGAAGGCGGCGCGATGCATCAGCACCGTTATCGGGAAGAACAGCCACATGAAGTAATATTGTCGCGCCAGGGGCGAGGCCACCGTCATCAGGCAGAACAGGATGCCGAGCTCCTCGGCGTCCGACCGTTCGGTTCGCCGCCGCTGCGCAGGCATCACAGCGAGGAAGCCGAACCCGAGCGCCGCCGACACCGCGAGCACGATCCAGTTCGCAGTTTGGTATTCGACGTCGATCACATTCATCGTGCGCGGCGGCTTGCTTGGATCGTCCTGATTCCAGTTGACCGGCCGCACCAGGCGGTGCGTCACCGCGATGATGGATTGGTTGACCCACGACCAGTTCTGCTCGTCGCGCTTGCCAAAGCCCTTTTCCGAGCTCGAGCCGACCATGGCCTGGTACCAGGTCTTGAGCTCATTGACGTTGTGGTCGAAGCCGCGGATCGGCGCCGGCACTACGAAGAGCAGAAGGCCGATGCAGGCGATCGTGCTCACGACGGCCGCCCACTGCCGGCGCCAAACCAGATAAGGCAGCACCGCAACCGGAAAAACCTTGATGGCGGTGGCGAGCGCGAACATGAAGCCGGCGAGCCAGGACCGCTGGTGCTGGAGGCTCCAGAAGCCGTAGAGCATCATCGCCAGCAGAAGCAGGTTCGGCTGGCCGAGGTCGAACATGTCGAACACGAAGGTGATGGTGACGAAGGCGGGCAGCGCCTCCAGCCAGCGACCGGGCGTGTGTCCGGAGCCGGTCATGGCATTCGAGAGAATTCCTGTGTACCACCACGCTACCGCGTTCAGGATCGACAGCACGACATAGAGTGGGATCTTGCCGAACCAGCTCGGGATCGCGAGCAGGATCGCCGGCAGCGGCGGGTAGATATAGGCAAACATCTGTGTGACGTCAGGATAGAGCGCCCCACCCTGAAGTACCTGCTCGCCCGCCCAGTACCAAAGCGCATAATCCTTGGTCTTGCCGTGACCGAATATTTCGGGACCGAGCACGTCGGCGGTCAACAGGACGCAGCAGAAGAGGAAGAGCAAATCGAGCGGGGCGCGCAGCGACGGAGACCTGAGCGCGCCGGGTTTGGTGGGGGAATGGGTGGCGGTCACAAATGCCTTCTGAAGCCAAACAAAAACGTTCGATAGATGTGAATGAAAACTCCAGCTGCAAGTAGGCTCCCTCTCCGCCCAAACGGGGCGAGGAGAGCTACGGCTACACAGAAAACCGTTTCGACAAAAGTCTACCCAAGCTGGCGCCTGACGACATCATTGAATGGCCGGAAGGCGAGCGGGCAAGGATCATATGGGTCTCGGAAGACGGCAGCAGATTCCGCGTCGAGGGCCTTCCGACGCTGCTGAGGGCGACAGACACCTTCACGGTGGTCAGCAAACGAGTGGTCGTTCCGGATTAAACGAGCTGAGGATGCTTTTGGGTGTTAGCGTCCTCGTCGCGACCCTTCCGTGCAGTCAATCGCTACGTCGGCAACTTGCAGCCGATGTCCAGCGTCTTCTCGGACTATCCCGCGCCGGTGATCCGCGACACCGACACCGGCAGAGATGACCCCGATGCGCCGGGGCATGTCGCCACCACCGCGCACCGGCGGGTCGCCGGTCACCAACTCCCGGCCAACAGCTTCGCCGAGTAGGCGGGTTGTGCAGCTTTGCTTTCGCATCTACTCTGTAATTCGAATATCGCATTGGCGGGGGCCACCCATAATGGGCCCGTTTTGCGGGGAAACCAAAGTTGAGCCCATGGCATGACCGCTTGGCCTACAGGCGTACCCGAGCTTGGGGGAATGCTAGCCGCGCCAGCGGGGTGATTGCCGATGGCACATCAGCGGCACATGGCTACAACAAGACCAGCTAGAACAATGAGATAGGCCGCTAAAGATCACCCTCATAACCTGAAGGTCATAGGTTCAAATCCTATCCCCGCAATCAACGCTCCCCTAGACTCTAGGGGTTCGGCCGCCCTCTCGGAAATCCTGAGCAGGGCGGCGAGTTGGCCGTAAATGTCGATCCGCACAGGTTTGTACCGGCCCTGTGGGTGAACGACGACTTTCTCGACAATCTCTCGAATAGCCTCGTGGGCAGCCAGACGGCTGTCCGCATCCGACTCCGCGAGAGCCTGCTTCAAGTTCCTGATCTTGTCGCGGTAGGCGTTGCCTGCGTTCGGGTGGAATTCGACCGTTGGCGGGACGACCTCGGCAATCGCGGCCTCGATCTCGTCGCGCTCCGCTTCCAAAGCCGCCAACCGGTCACGCAAGGCACGCTGGGCGCTTCGCCGAGCAAGGCGTCCACCGCCTTTGAGATCGAGGCGTTGACGTTGCCCAGTCGCTTTTCGAGATCGCGGCGCCGGTGGGCGGTCGAGCCGTGAAGCTCGCGCGACATCCGGTGATACTCGCGGACGTACTCGGCGACCAGCTCGGGCGCCGCCAATTGCTCCTCGATGCCTTTCAAGACCAGCGCTTCGCCTCGCGTGCGATCGTGCGCCGGTTATCGCACAGGCCGGTCTCCTTCATGCGGGTGCAGAGCAGGAGCGGCCCGCGCTTGTCGTTGCCGCCGACAACATAGCCGGACCCGCAGCATCCGCATTTGATCAGGCCGGACAGCAAGTTCTTGGGCCGGGTGGCGTACGATCCTTTGGGACCGCCGCGCTCTTCGCGCCTCGCGCGGACCTTCGCCCAGGTATCTGCATCGATTATGCGCAGGTGCTCGGCTTCCACAGACATCCATTGATCGCGTGGATTTTCGCGGCTGATGCGTTTGCCGGTCTCCGGGTCTTTAATGAAGGTTTGGCGGTTCCAGATGATGCGTCCGGCGTAGAGTTCATTTTGCAGGATACCGTTGCGTCAGCATCTGTACACAGCGTCTCGCTGGAAACACCCTCTCGTTTGAAAAGGAAAACCGATGGCCGAGAGCAAGCTGCCGTCACACGATGCATTCGTTGTCAGCGGCGATGGTCGGAAATCAACGTGGATCCGCGTGGGGGCCGCGTGGCCGAACGATGATGGCAAGGGCTTCAACATCGTGATCGCGGCAGGACTGGCGGTCTCGGGGAAGATCGTTCTTCGTGAACCGAAAGTCCAGGATGACAAGGACTGACGCCCTCCAAAGACGATCAGCATTGCGAACAGGCCTTCCTCCAGGAGGGCCATTCGCATTTCTTCGTCGCTGATCGCCCGAGACCAGCGCGGCCCTAAGTCACTTGTCTGGTAAGGAAGAGCACAGCTTGCTAAAAGCCGAACCTGGCCCGATTGCCCCTCACCAACCACGCCTATCTTGGAAAGCCAGCATGATCGCAGTTCTCATTCATTGGCGCATCAGGCCCGACGACAAAAACGTACAGGCCTTTCTCGACCACTGCAAGGGTAACAACACCATTGGCGATCGTACCGGCCTCATTGCGGAATTCCTCAGTGACTCGCTTCCCGTCAAGGAATTTCCCGATACCACATGGCATTTGGATCCGGATTCCCTGGGCAACTTTCGATCATACGTGACTGTCGGCCTGTGGAGCGATGCTGACGCATTCAAGACTCAGGTAGGCAACTACTTCAATGATCAAAAGCCGATGCTGCAGTTCGAGAAATATCGGCGTCGCCGGGTCATGTTCGATCCGGTGGGCTGGCGTATTGGCCAGGCTCCCTTGCCTTCCACAGATTCCGCGGAGGTCAAGTAGCCAAGGCTTCTGTGTTGGCTTTTGATGAAAGAGCGGGCGTGCCTTCGGCCGGGCTTTAGGCGTTGCCCGGAGCCGCCACGCCATCTCCGCTAATGGGATGGTCCGGCCGTGCTCCCGCCCCGCCAGCAAGTGAAGCTGGCAAGGGGTGCCAAAGAAGGAGCACGCCATGTCTCAGACACCCAATACCGCGGTCGCCGTGATCGGGATCGATATCGGCAAGAACTCGTTCCACGTCGTGGGCCACGATGCACGGGGCGCCATCGTGCTGCGGCAAAAGTGGTCGCGTGGCCAAGTGGAAGCGCGGCTCGCCAATATGCAGGCTTGCCTGATCGGCATGGAAGCCTGCGTCGGCGCACATCACCTGAGCCGCAAACTCGCATCGCTTGGTCACGATCCCAGGTTGATGCCGGCCAAATATGTCCGCCCCTATAGCAAAGGACAGAAGAACGACTTTAATGATGCTGAAGCGACTGCCGAAGCCGTGCAACGCCCGACGATGAAGTTCGTGGCGACCAAGACCGCAGAGCAACTGGATCTGCAGGCGCTGCATCGGGTGCGCGAGCGGCTGGTGTCGCAACGCACCGGCATCATCAACCAGATTCGCGCCTTCATGCTGGAGCGCGGGATCGCCGTGCGCCAGGGCATTGGCTTCTTGCGCACGGAACTGCCCACCATCCTTGCGACACGCGCCGATGCCTTGTCGCCACGCATGTTGCGTGTCATCGAGGAGTTGGCAGGCGACTGGCGCCGGCTGGATCAGCGCATCGATGGCCTATCCGGCGAGATCGAGGCACTGGCCCGTCAAGATCAGGCATGTTCGCGCCTGATGACGGTGCCTGGCATCGGGCCGATCATTTCGAGCGCCATGGTGGCCGCGATCGGCACTGGAGACGTATTCTCCAAAGGCCGCGACTTCGGCGCCTGGCTCGGACTGGTGCCCAAGCAGATCTCGACGGGAGACCGCACGATCCTCGGCAAAATCTCAAGGCGCGGCAATCGCTACCTGCGCGTTCTGTTCGTGCAGGCGGCATGGGTTGTGCTGGTCAGGATAAAGAACTGGGAACGCTAGGGGCTCAAATCCTGGATCGAAGCCGCCAAGAGGCGGTTGCACCACAACGTGCTGGCGATCGCACTCGCCAACAAGCTCGCCCGCATCGCCTGGGCGGTGCTGGCCAAAGGACGTGCCTTCGAGCTGACGAGGACCGACGATGCAGGCGTCCGATCCGCTTGATCCTCGCGCCGTGCTCGGCGCCGTCAAGGCGCAGCCTGGCAACGCCGGAGCCCGCCGCAAGCCAAGCGCGACGGCCGGCCTTGACCGCCCCTGCGCGCGACGCGACCGACGTTCTGCGGGCCGGGACGAAGGAACGACCGCCAGGCACGAACAAAGGAACACGCGAAGTGAGGAGCTATCGATGACGTAACAACACCCTTACCCGCCGAGGTCTGCGAGAGGATGAGACGACGATGGAGGATCGGTCTTCCCGGCGCATGAAAACCCTGGTGACCCAAATGGCCCGGTCGAGGCCTGTCCGCTAACTAGATCGCATGCGCGCTGATATCCATGATGGCCCGGAGCACTTTGCTCCAAGCAGAGGCCGGATACATTGATGCAAGACCGCAACTACCGGATCGTCGAAATCTTCTTGCACCGCACGGCCGGACCATACACTTCGGGTCACAATCCCTCACACAAGGCATAACGCACTCCTCGCCGGAGGCACTCGGTCAAGCATCTGCCTGCGGCACCGCTAGCACTGATGCGTGCGCCGGGTGCCTTCTTAACCGGTCTCGTCGCCGCAGTCGGTCCCGCATCCCGCTTCGCGGCGTTATGCTGATGCTCTTGCGGCTGCATATTTGCCCGCTTGCGCTTTCGCTTCAGCCTTTCGACGTCCACGCCATCCCAGCCGCCTCAAGGCCAAGCTCTGTGGGCGCTTCGCGGCCTTGACCCGTCCAGCCTGGCGAGGGCAGGGGCTTCCCATTCGCTAAGCCGAATTCCGCCTTAGCCGCCTCTCTGAGCAATGGCGCCACCTCAAAGCGGCTTGACTCATTGTTCTCATTTTGTTCTTTTTGCTTTTATCTGCTTTTCTAAGGCTGAACCATGCCCCCACTCGAATACATCCGTTCCGAGATTGAGCACTTGCGGCGGCAGATCAGCCGTCAGCAGAAGGAGATCCTAAGCCTGCAGCGAGCCGGCATCAGAACGGCGTCAGCCCAAGCCCTGCTTGTACGAATGCAAGCCAAGGTCGACAGCCTGGTCGCGGAGCGTGATCGCATGAAAGGGGAGGCGAACCTGGGAAAGACCTACGGTTCAGGCAAGCGGATCAATGGAACGCCCGCGCATCGCAGGGTGTGATGGACAACCTGCGGCGGTTTCCGGCGCCATGGGTCATGGAGGAAGACCGGGACGGGTTTCGTGTGAAGGACGCAAATGGCTTCTACATCTGCGGGGTCATTCACCGGGAGGATCTGCACCGCCGCGGTTACCAGTACGCCGACAGCTATCTGACCCGTGATGAAGCGCGGCGGATCGCCAAGGCCATTTCGCGTCTGCCGGAGCTGCTCAAGCGGCCGCAGTATTAGCCTGCTTCGCCGCCGTCCTTCCGAGGACGTTGATCAGGCCAGCTCACGGCCACGGGCGGTATCGGTATCGGCCTTGTCCGGTGCTTTTCGTAGCGCGACGCGAGGTCGAGCAGCCGCCGCTTGATAAACGGGTCGGCCTTGTCAGCCAGCTCGCGGATCAATTCCGACCGTTGTTTGTTAAACTCTTCGTCCAGCATGGGATTGCCAAATAATCCCGATTATACTGGCAGGCATTGTCATTTGTTGGTTTTGAGTTGCGTATGGTTAAGCGTGTCAGGTCCCGCGTGCGTGCCGCAAAAGCGGAGATGCCGGGATTCATCAAACCCCAGCTGGCTGCGCTGAAGGTGAAAGCGCCATCGGGGGACTGGATCCACGAAATCAAGTACGACGGCTACCGAGTCCAGGTGCATGTCGACCGCAGGACTGTCAGAATCTTCACGCGCAATGGGCATGACTGGACAAAGCGATTCTCAGCCATCGCCGGCGCCTTCAGGCTCAAGAGCCAGAGCATTTTCGACGGCGAGGTGGTCGTCGTCCATGAGGGACGGACGAATTTCTCGGAGCTGCAGGCGGACCTCGCCAAGGGCCGTCAGGACAGGATGCTGTTCTATGCTTTCGACATCCTCTTCCACAGCGGCGAAGACCTTCGGGGAAAACCTCAGCTTGAACTGAAAGAGCGCCTGAAAGAACTGATCGACATGCTCGAACCGCCATCCTCTACAGCGAGCACCTTGACGGGGACGGGCAGGAGCTGTTCGAGCATGCCGCCAAGCTGAACTACAAAGGCATTGTTTCCAAGAAGGCGGACGCTCCGTACCGTTCCGACCGCAACGAAGCCTGGCTGAAGATCAAGACGGTCCAGCGCGGCGAATTCCCTGTCGTCGGATTCATCAAGGACCCCTCGGGCGTCACCGCTCTGCACCTCGGCAGGCAGGAAGGCAAGGAGCTGGTCTACATGGGGAAGGTGGGCACCGGCTGGAGTCGGACCACCTCAAGCCAGATACGCAAGGCGCTCGATACGGTCGTGAGTCCAAAACAGAAGCTCACAAAGGCCATCCAGAAGCCCAAGGCGACCTGGGTCGAGCCGAAGTTCTATGCCGATGTGGAATACCGCGATATCACCTCAGAAGGTCTGCTGCGCGCCAGCTCATTCAAGGGACTGAAACGGCGCTGAGCTTGCAGGCTCCCAGCTTCGCGCAACTGGTGCTGCTGACCTCGTTCACTGCGGGTGTTTGCAATCCGACGGGAGTCTCCCCGGAAGCACACCGCTTCGCTTGATATCAGAATGTAGCGCAGCGCGAATTTGACCAGCCCGCCCACCCTCTACAAGGCGGTTGACGTGTTCGCCTATCCGCGCCCACGCAACCGCCGCCGTGACCGGCAGCGATAGCTGCATTAGGCAGCCTCATTTTCGCGTCGCAACGAATTTGCAACGGTACCTGTACTGCTGGACCCGGAGGTCCGTAAGGCTCTTGTCGACCTTACGGCCCTCTTCCGGCAATTCGATCTTCTCGATCGTGAAGTCCGGGTATTGCTTCTTGTAAGCTTCCCATTGAGGGTCGCAGTAGTCCCTGGTGGACCTGTGCTGGCCGCCGTCGACAAAGCCGGAGTCGTAGTCTGCGAGCTGGGGTACCGGAGGCCCGGGCGGTTTGATGGGGTCCGGAAACGTCGGGCTGATATACATCAGCACCACGCCGATGGCGACGATGAAGAAGGCGGGTACGTCAACCTCGATCGTCATACCGCCCACGCTGATCTTGAACTTTCCGGGCTGGCTCGACGGCCGCAGATACCAGGTGGCAAGGCCAATGATAATGAGCGCGATGCCCAAATAGAATGAAATGCGATTCATCGACAATGCTCCTGTCAGAACTGCAACGTCACACTAACCGGTCGGCACTGAGCCCGGCTCGGATAAATGCCTGACGCGGCTCCAGGTTGCGGCCCTCAGGAACAGGCGCGCTGCCTGAGCGTTTTCCGCACGTGTGGCCTGGAGTAGGGTATGTCCCCCGACAAGCGTGTCGCAATGGCGGTCCGTCAGGCCCAAGGGGTTCTCGCGGGGTACTTCGAGCCCGGCGGGCGCGATTGCGAGGCCGCCATCGATGAGCTGCCGGCCATTCTGGAGGACGAACGGCTCGTTGCCGCTCTAGCGGCGCTCGACGGGGGTGAGCGCGCAGTTCGCGCAGTTGCGGAGCTCCAGCAGGCCCTCGACCACGGCGAAACCCCACTGGCGCCGGAGCCGGTTGAGATCAATCCGCCGGACCTGCCGCCGCTACCCGAAGAGGACCGTCCCCAGGATCCCTACATGGATGGAAGCGGCTTGCGGTTCGACTGCTATCGCATCCGGACGCGTGAACACGCGGGTGAATATCCCGACACCATGCCGCAGCTCATCGAAGTGATCGATGCCGAAGGTCGCCGGGCCTCCTATGTGCCGCTCAGCAAGGACGGCAAGGTCGTTGACAGCTCGGGTATCGTTCAGGCGCTGGAGGATTGCGGGAAATTGAGCCCTCACGGCTCGCCGTGCGACAGAGGCTGACCCGCACGGGAAACCTGCCGAGCCGTTCCCAGTGGCAAGACGAGCTGCACGCCAAGCGGACGTGTCGCACATGCCTCGATGAACGCTTGCAGCGCTGGTGTTATCTCTAGTGACTCGTCAACGACCCGCTGGGCCACTTCGTCGGCGACGTCGGCTGTGGCATCGCGCGACCAGCCTTCCGCCGGGTTGAAGGCGACGACCCGAACGGGATAGGCGTAATCACCTGAAAGGATGCCGCGCAAAATGCTTTCGAGATCGGTCTCGGTCTCGTCCGTTTCGCGCCATGCGCAGCCGGCGCGGGCCCCGAAATCCTCAAGCACGATGTAGATGTCGCGGTCGAGCCGGTCGCTCGGGATGATCGACGGTGAGTGAGCCATGCGCATCTCAGTTCTCCGCCGCCCGTTCGAGGACGTTAGAAAGCGCCTTTGACCCGGCAGGCTGCGATGTCACGGACCCACTCCACGCAACTGACACTGCGGGACTCGAGTCTTTGCCGGAGGATTCGTTCCGGCTCTCGCGTCGTCCGCAGGGGGCCGGGTGAGGAACCAACTGATTCTTCTGGCGTTTTCGCGTAGCAAGGAGGAGCAGCATGGCGAAAGCGAAGAAGAAGAATCAGACCAGCCGCGGCCGCAAGCAGGATCGCGCCCGCGTGGCGGGCGGGCAGAAGCATGAGGTCGCCTACGAGGCGAAGAAGACTCGTCGCTCGGCATCGGCCGTGAAAAAGGCGGTCAAGAAAGTCGGAAACAGCCGGAAGAAGGTGGAGAAGCGGCTGGGCCGCTGATCGCGGTGGATCGAAATGCAAAGAGGCCCCGGAAGACGGGGCCTCTATGCGGTCCGGCAGTATCCGAGGCGCGGGATCCTGGACGCCTTTCTTGGTCTGATCAGGACCATGTGCCTGGCTGAGCGGCAAAGCGGAATAGCGCAATCTCGATCACCTCCGGTGCTACGTTGTGAAGCGTGGCCAGCGCGGCGGCTTCCTCGACGTAGCTGCTGTAGCTGAGCACGCCTTTCGCATGGAGATTCGTTGAGCCGAGAAGGGATCTTGTTCTCGGAAAAGAGCTGCCCCAAGGACCCGAAGGATCGATGATCGCCTTGATGACGTTGGCATCGAAAATCAGCGCGGGGCCTTCCAGGAAACGTGAGCCTCGCAAAGTACGCCATCTTGGTTGTCGTCGCGAACCCCAGCCCGGGAACCAAATTGTTCAGCTGGGCAATAGCTGCAGTAGCCGAGGTCGTCGTGAGTCTGAATCCGGCTAACGCCGCAGCAAACTGCGGCGCTACTTCGAAGGCTTGTGCGAAGCTGAGCCATTTGCCGCCCGGCATTGAGCCGCGGGGGAAGCCCCAGACGACAGCCGCGATCACCCCCCACTCCGGATTTGCATCGGCGATCTCGAACACTTGACGTCGAGATAGCTTCTGGCCAGGCGACTGGCAGGCCTGCAAAACCGCATCCAGGTTCGTTGTATCGCGGAGATGCTGTCTGTGTTTGGCGGCGGGTTCAACTCATCGCCGCAACACATTCTGCGAACTTCTCAGCTGGGGTTTGAAAGAGCAAGGTCTTTCGTGG
>NZ_JBANBA010000146.1:0-17272 GCF_059803475.1 Bradyrhizobium sp. UFLA05-89
CATCCGGCGCAACCCTCGATAGGAGCTTGCCGCGGGGCGGGCCGCCCGTCACCTCAGAAGGCAAACATAGGGTCTAGGCGCTGCACACCGATCGCGTCGGCGTTCGCAGTATATTCCGGGCTTTCAAAGCTGACGCCGACATGGCTCTGGGCGGCAAGATTGTAAATCTCGGTCGGTCTGATCTGCTGGACCAGGCGGATCAGATTGGTCGGGTCGGTCATGTCGCCGTAGTGCATGAGAAACGGCACGCTCCCGACATGCCGGTCCTGATACAGATGATCGACGCGCGCGGTGCTGAAGGAAGAGGACCGCGTGATCAAGGCGACCCGCCGTTGAGAGTTTTGATTAGTCAAATTTCACCCTGATGCAAACGAACCGATCGATTTCCGTGGGCCTTCACCTCCGGCTGTAGGTACTTGCCGGCAGCTAAACCGTTGCGCGGTCATAAGAAATGAGTCTGAAGGACAATAGACGTTTATAGCGATGATTTTGCAGAGCTTTTTCGCCTGGCCCTGCGGTTCGCTATGCTGGCAAGGTGTTCAGATCAGCTGCGCCAAGGGCGTCCCGGCGCGGCACCAGAGACACTGAACGCAGTTTCGAGCCCGCATCGGCATATTCCAGCGCCGAAAATTGCTGAGCAATCAAAGATAGATAAAGTTGTGAAGTGCCACTGCGAGCGAGTGAAATCCGTCGAAAAACGCAACCAAGTGCGGAATTTATGCGCCGATAGCGAGCTCCTTGCATTAATCAAAGTCGAAAGCTAGCTACCATCCGGTAGGGACTCTACCTTTGTGCGGGCCGGTTGCTTGGGAGTCGAAGAAATTGACGCGGGTAGTGCCCATCTTGAAATTCGGCGAAGCGCCATGGTAGCAGGATTTGGCCATTTATCTCTTTTGCCTGGTCACCGCGCTTAAGACGCCAAGCAAAAAAGGCCTCCGCAGGACTTTTCTCAAGTTTGAGGTCGCACAGGACCGGTGTTGAGGTCATTGAGAAAAGGCCGGCAGGATATAAGGGAGTGCGAGGCTGCAATCGAGCATTGCACGGGCCGAAGCAGAACTCCGAGAGTCAAAACTAGAGCATGCCGCAGCGGGAAATGCGATCGAAGCCGAACGGGTTCCAAACGACGAATTGAGCAAACGCCTCGGGACTCTCTGAGACAGCTGGAAGAAGCAGTATTGGAAGATACGTGATCTATCTCACTTGAATTCAGGAACACGCGATCCGTATTATCTTCCTCACGAGACGACGGGGGAGATCTCCAAATGCTGGATACCGCTACCGCCGAGCTTCTGCGCGCTGTGCTTGAGGAGGTCTGCGCGAGCATTTCCCGATACGAGACGGGCGTCCGCGCACATGTTGCCGCTAAGCTTCTGGAAGCCGCAACCAGAGGCGAAAGGATACCCGGCCGCCTCAAACAGATTGGTGTCGAAGCGCTTCGAGAAGCACCGACCATGTGGCGGTAGACGCCGACAATAACTCAGGTGAATTTCCAGGTTACCGTTCTAAAGATTCTTGTGAGCTATCCGGACGGGTTCGCGTCGATGGCGGAGCTTAAACGTGATATGGCGATTTTAGCGACGAGCGGTCGAGACTGGGCCGAGCGTACCAAGAGAATGGCCGCTCGTGTCCAGAACCTCGACATCTTTTCGCAGGGGCTCATTGAGCGGATGAACGGTGGCTGGCGTATCACGGAAAAGGGCCGGGCCGTCCTCGATGTGATGGAAGCGCGACGGGTCGTGCTGCAGCCGGAGACGAACGTATCTGCTTCCGGGCAAACGGAAGCTGATAATGATCGATAGGCCGTGTCAATGATGGAAGCGCGGACAACGTCCGCGACGTCCGACTATGATCCGTTCTGCTGACGAGAGACGGCTTGACACGTGATTGATTTCGTTCTGCGCATCGGCCATCGAAATTGCTGCGGATGAGCAAATCTGCGGCAATCGTTACGTCCGGCGATTCATGCACCGATGCCACATGGAGCGGACCATTCGATGGCACCGATCGTCAGCTTACAGCAGCTTGATGCTCTCGTGGTATGACCGCGCTCTAATTTGAGTCAGCGGTCATGCCGGCCCCGCTTATGTTGTGGACGATGAAACACAATAGAGCGATCGAGGCGGCCCACAGCGCGAGGTGCTCCCACCAACATAACTCGCGCTCGGACGTGTCACGCGCGATGGCTGCGGCCAAGCCGCCTAGCGTCATTCCTGCCATCACCATCGCAAACAAGTCAACGCCTTCCATAAGCGCTCCGTTCGATGTGGCGTCCAAAATCTGCCATCGTATTCCTGTCGGTTTGTTTTGCGTGCTTGCGTTTGCGTCTGACCAGCCTCGCTGCGTTCGAAGCTCATCGCGGTTCGTCTTGACGCGGAGGGAGGCAGCCGCGGCTAGCTGCGCTTTATGAGCTACGACACATCCGGCGTTGGCTAGCCTGGTGCTTCCACGTTAGGAACATGAAAGTCGTAGTCTTTGCTGTCGCTACGCCTGGGCGCACGCCAGCTAAGCAAACCAGTGCGTCTGATCGAGAAAGCCGAGATCCGTCCAATGCTGTCCAGTATCATTGTCGCTCGGCACCTGTTGAAAGTTTGCGGACAGCCTGAGTTCGGAGACCTCATTCACCGGCGACTGCTTTGAACTAGCTACAACTTGACGTTACGTACGATTCAAGCCTCAGAGACCGATCGTGCAGAACTGTCCGTAGAAGGCTCTGTTCGAGCGTTCGAGGACCTTGCATCGTACATGATAGGTACCGTCCCCAGTCCGCAGCTATCCACAATTGTGACTCGTGCCTGCCAAAATGGGAGGCACAAGCGCTGTTGAGCGACATCAATGCGCTTTTCGAGCGTTTCCAACTACGGTGTATTTGTAGCCGAACAACCGACCGCTCGGGTTGCTGAGGTTATGGGCTCGGATTGCCGGACAGTCCGGGCCCCTCTCCTGCAAGGCATGTTCGAAGCGCAATCTCTACTGATGAATTGTTCCTCAGTGATCGAGGAAACACTGGCAAAGTCAAAAAGCCTGAAACGCCTCTGATGGATGACAGCACGCCTCGAGGGTGACGCTGAGAATTTTCACGATTGTACACTGTTGCCAAACCGAGCGTAGGACTACGAGCATCAATTGTTATGTTGGCCACAATTCGAATGACGTTGATGTTTAGCAGCGGTCCATTCGGAGACGCTTGTACGAATTGCTTTCTGAGAGCGGCGTTGTCGGTTGCGGCACGTTGCTTGCTTCTGCTCAACGTAACATCGCCACTCAGTCTGGTGATGTAGGGGCGGGCCCGATGCGCCCCTGCTCGTGTGTCGGGCCCGCCCTGTTCTATTCTCTGAGCCAGGAACTCGCATCGACCTGGCGGCAATTCGCAATGACACGGCCTAGAGTAAAAAGGCCGCCCGAAGGGATGGATACGCGTATGGAACGTCGGGACGGATCGCGGCCGCAGTATCGCTTGCCGCCTGAACCAGCGAGAAACTCTGTCGTCGTACCTGCGACGGATCGTCGAAATTGTTAAGAAGACAACCGACGCCTTCAGTTGCGTCCGCGGCAGCCCATTGCCTCGACAGTCGAACTGTGGAAGCCGTCTCCGGTATGAGACTGGCTGTTTTACCCCAATTCCTCGCATCTTTTGGAGAAATACGCGATGCACAACGTCGTTTGCATAAAGCAGGTTCCGGACTCAGCGCAGATTCGCGTGCATCCCGTAACGAACACCATCATGCGCCAAGGCGTACCGACGATCGTCAATCCTTACGACTTGTTCGCGCTCGAGGCTGCTCTGGAGCTACGCGATAAGATTGGCGGCGAGATCACCGTTCTGACCATGGGGCCTCCCGCCGCCGAAGACTCGCTGCGAAAGGCGCTGACTTTCGGTGCAGATCGCGCGGTATTGCTCACCGATCGTGTGTTTGCGGGGGCCGATACGCTAGCGACCACTTACGCGCTCGCGACGGCTATTCGTAAGATCGGAGAGGAGTACGGCCCGCCCGACCTCATATTCGCAGGCAAGCAGACGATCGACGGTGACACCGCTCAGGTTGGGCCAGGTATTGCCAAGCGGCTCGGAGTGGTTCAACTCACCTACGTCGCTGAGATCACGAACCTGGATCTCGCGGCACGCGCAATCGAGGTAGAGAGACGCGCGGAAGGCGGCGTGCAGGTGCTGCGCACGAAGCTTCCATGTCTCATCACCATGCTAGAGGCGACAAACGAGATCCGTCGGGGCGGCATGAGGGACGCTTTGCGTGCGGCACGCACTGACATCGCAAAATGGAACGCACAGGACGCTGGTGTGGCAGATATCTCGAAATGTGGTCTTAAGGGCTCGCCGACTATCGTTAAGCGTGTCTTTGCGCCCCCGAAGCGTGCTGAGAAAGCAATGATGGTGGAGGGCGCCGAGCAGCCTGTACCAGCGTTGATCGACGCGATCTTTAAGCACCGGCCAAAGCTTGAAACTGAACTTGCAGCCCTGGCACACGCTTCTGATTCGAGGTCATAGCGATGGGCCGTTGAAATCTCTCACGACTGTCGCGGCGCGGTATTATCCATGAAGCCTTGGTACAAAATTCTCTACGCCCAGGTGCTGATTGCCATCTTCCTGGGCGTTATCGTCGGCTGGCTGTGGCCCTCGGTCGCCACCAACGACTGGGTCAGGGCGATGGGAGAGGGCTTCGTCAAGCTGATCAAGATGGTGATCGCCCCGATCATCTTCTGCACCGTCGTCTCCGGCATCGCCCATATCCAGGACGCCAAGAAGGTCGGCCGCATCGGCGTCAAGTCGCTGATCTACTTCGAGATCGTTTCGACCTTCGCCCTTTTGATCGGGCTTATCGTCGGCAATCTCGTCAAGCCGGGCGCGGGCTTCGGCAGTGGGGCGGCCAGCGCTCTGGCGGTCGCAAGCTATGCCAGGCAAGCCGAGGGACAGAAGACTGTCGACTTCATCCTGCACATCATTCCCGACACCGTGGTCGGCGCCTTCGCGCAGGGCGAAATCCTGCAAGTGTTGCTTTTCTCGGTGTTGTTCGGCTTCGCCATCATGGGGCTCGGGGAGCGCGGCCAACTGATCCGCAACTTCATCGACGATGCCGCGCACGCCGTGTTCGGCGTCATCTCGATTGTGATGCACGCAGCGCCGATCGGCGCGTTCGGCGCGATGGCCTATACCATCGGCAAATTCGGCACCGCCGCGATCCTCAATCTGATCGGGTTGATCGCGACCTTCTACGCCACGGCGGCGCTGTTCGTGTTCATCGTACTCGGTACCATCGCGCGGGTCGCCGGCTTCTCGATCTTCAAATTTCTCGCCTACATCAAGGACGAGCTGCTGATCGTGCTCGGCACCTCGTCCTCGGAAAGCGCACTGCCGTCTTTGATGGAGAAGCTGGAGCGCCTCGGCTGCTCGAAATCCGTGGTCGGCCTGGTGGTACCCACCGGCTATTCGTTCAACCTCGACGGCACCAACATCTACATGACGCTGGCGACCCTGTTCATCGCGCAGGCGCTCGGCGTCGATCTCACCTTGGGCCAACAGATCACCATCCTGGTGGTGGCCATGCTGACCTCGAAAGGCGCCTCCGGCATCACGGGCGCCGGCTTCATTACGCTTGCCGCGACGCTCGCGGTTGTCGATCCGCGGCTCGTGCCGGGCATGGCGATCGTGCTCGGCATCGACAAGTTCATGAGCGAATGTCGCGCGCTGACCAACCTTTGCGGCAACGGCATCGCCTGCGTGGTCGTTGCCTGGTGGGAGGGCGAGCTCGACCGCAAGAAGCTCAATGGGCGAGTTTGCCGGTAGATCGATCGGCGAGCATCATCGATTAGGCGCGCCCCCGCGCTTGCTGGCCGATGATAGGACGAGCACGAGAGCGACAAGTTCGTTACGGCTTGGCAGTTGGATCGGCACGCGCCGATGATCTCTGCGCGTCGGCGGAAGAAGCAACAGCGCACGTTGCAACCGCACCGTGAGAGTTACACGATGGTGCCGTCGTCGAACCATGAATAGCCGAAGATGCCCGGGATCTCGGTTGTCAGAATGGCAATGTCAAAACCGTAGAGAATTTCAAAGCCACATTGAATTTGATTGAGCCGCAACTTAGCCGATTTCCACATCATCTTGATAGTTCGGGGACATGGCGGCTGGCTTATCGAAGAAGCCGAAGGCGCATCTTGAGACGGCGCATTGAGGTCTAAGTTAGGCACTGCTCTAGGTCGCAACGGAGGCGCTCTGCGGCGGCGCTGCAATACGTCAAAGCTATCTCCGAAGAAGCTCCGTTAACGCGTCGATCGCTTCAGCCGAGCAACGCATATCCTCAATTTCCTGAGATATCATAAGAGCTCTTGCGCGAATAGCCGCGATACTGGAGAGTTCTGGAGCGTGACATTCAAGTGCGTCCAGGCGTTGGCTCAGTCGATCTAGCTGAGACTGAAGTCGCTGGATGTCCGCGTCACGACGTGTTGGAGAGTTGATGGCCCAGGTCCGCCGCGCCTGCATGATTTGTCCCCTTCTTTAGCTCCCGCCACCTTCTTAGCACGGTTCATGGCCGGAATGGTAAACCATTGTAAAGAACGAAGCGGTTTGAAGTCGCACCAATCCTGATCTTGTAGCTGCCAAACATTTTAGCAGCTGTCGTCGCGCCGAGCAGCAAAGGTTGCCGTCATCAAAGTGGGTCGCTGGCCGGTAGACAAAAAGTGTGACCGGCCTCATGGAATGACTTGAACCTGACGTAGCGTCAAGTTGTAGGATTAGAGACAATCGTGGGTGACCCGTAGGTCAATTCAGTCGAGAGAGCTGATTGCCCGCTACGTCAAGCACCTGTGTAGAGCGTTATGATTGAATGCGCGACGAAGAAGGATCAGCGAAATCCGGGATGCTACTGGTGACAGCGCGCGTTTCGAAGCGCCTGCACGCGGTGGCCATGCAGGAGAAAGCAGCCATTGAGTTGGTGCAGGAGCAGCCAACTGCTCGGGTGTGGCCGTTTGGCGACCTCGGTTGCCGGCAGAAGGGTGCCGCAAGTTATAGGATGAGGTCGATTGAAGTCGCCACCGGTCAAATGGCCACAGCCTCGTCTCGGCCGGTCGAGCGCGCCACCGCCACGACGTTCCCCTACTGCCCAGCCGAGACAGCAATGGCTTGGTCGGACGATGGCGGCGCCAACATGTTGTCTGAGTAAACTGATGCGTTGCTTCATGCGCACCTAAGAAAGCTCGAGCCGAGGTCGGGTCGTCCACGGATCGAGCGACCATGCCACCGAGAGCGGGGCGAGAGTAGCGTCCAAAAGCGTTGTGCCTGGGACGCCTGTCTATCCTCAGCGCGATCGCGCCTCGCCCCAAGTCGTGAACCGTTCGCGACTTGCTGGGCTGTCCGCGCGGAACAACGGCGCATCCCATCGGCGCACAAGGTAGGCGGATTGAAAGGTAGGGCTGTCTGGCGGCTTTATCGAAAGACGGGGTGCGTTGCGACATGTGCCCTGCACATCATGACAATACAAGGAGCTTACTGCCATTACGTGGCAGTGCTTGTCTGAAGCGAAGAAAGAAGGTTCGAGCAGAACGTGATCTGCGTTGGATTCAACTTATCTGCGAGGCAAGAGAGGTAGCATGAGAGCACGGATTGGGAGCCAGCTCGAGGCTGGTCGCGTACATCATGGACAATTCGCCAGCCCACCCGGATCAGGTCCTTGTGGTCTTTTCTTTGTCCAGGGGCCCTGTGGCTGCAAGCTCAGGGTCATTGGATTGCTCCGCCCGCGCTGGGAACATGTCTCCGTCTCAACACCGCGGCGTTGTCCGAACTGGCAGGAGATGTGCTTCGTCAAGGACCTCTTTTGGGATGAGGAAGAGTGCGTGATGCAGCTGCATCCGCCCCAGTCCGAATACGTGAACAACAGCCGATACTGTCTGCATCTCTGGAGGCCGACTAGCCAGGAAATTCCGATGCCGCCCTCGGGGTTTGTGGGCATAGTTGGGCTTGGCCCTTCCGAAGCGGCTACGCTGGCTGCACAAATGCGAGTCAGGTAACCCTGACCATGGAGCGGTCTTAGAGCTCGCACGGTTAAGAACTGGGGCTCATCCCGATCGTGACGTATAGCGCGCTGCCCGCAAGATCCGTCGGAAGAATGCAATTGATCGCCAATTTTTCCGCTTGGTGGTGTTCAAGAATTTCGCGCTGGGATCGATAATTCATCGCGCTGGGCAGTCATCCTTTTCGTGTGCTCGCCCGCTTTATCTACGACGGCGAACCCATCCACTGTTCGGATATAATCTATCAATACAATCGATTTTACGAACTACCGAGAACCGCTGATAACAAATGCCGATGAGACTTTAACTCAGGCGCATCGGAATGATTGGCAACGAAAAAGAAATCTCAATCGAGGTCGGATGCCAATTTGGAAGGTGTTTTCGTGGACCAGCAGAAAGCGCGCCAGATGCCCGTGGTAAATGACTATCGGCAAACCTTCGTATAGTTTTTCCAACCTCTTCGATGTTGGCCTCCTACCTCCGTACAATTGAGCCTCCCCTCGACGGCACTTTAGCCTCGTGGCGAAGGCGAGAGTTGTCGATTTAAGGTGTCTAATGTTTCTTCAAAAGGATCGTGTGGAGTGCGGTCAGGTGGCGCGTCACGTCGCGCCCAAGTTGCAGAAGAAGTCCTTCCTTGATCTGGTCCGAATGGCCCATACGCTCGATATCATCGCCGTTGTGTGCGACGATCGGGCAGTCCATCAACCGATATTGGAGATGCTTATCTCGGCAGGCTATGTGCCAGATCTGTTCCACAGTGCAGATGAATTTGTGAATTCGAAGCGTTTCATCAGCACGTCTTGTTTGATCTCGGACATGCAATTGCCGGGCGCAAGTGGACTAAATTTATGCGAGCGCCTTGTCGCATCCGGAAACGCGATTCCCACCATTCTGGTTCTCGCAGGTCCCGACGACGACAGCCGGGCTCGCGCGCTGCAAGCCGGGGTGTCGCGATTCCTGCACAAGCCATTCAGCAATAGCGAACTGCTCGCGTGCATCAAATCGGCACTCAAAGACCAGACGACGATTCGGAGCCGCGCTTGAATATTGCTGTTCGCAACTTCCAGAGTCCCTCGTGTGTGACCAGTACGGTGGGCGCCTGACGGCCGAATGGGTGCAAGGTTATGATCCGCCGAACTCGAAGGGCTTCAAAGCGGCGAGCTGCCTTTCCAAAGATTCGAGTTCAAAAAGGCTAAAGCGTCGGAGAAACGATGGCTGACATCACCACATGCCGGGATATGCGCACGTCATGACGTGCAGTGGAAATAGTTCCGGCGCTCAGAGAAACTCTACCGAAGCTCAAAAACGCAATTTCTGCGAAAGGCCTAAAGCATGCTAGACCCTAACCCATTAGAAGTACACCGCCAGATCGTTTCACGTCTGGGAAATCCAAACCCCGTTATCTTGGACATCGGTTCTTATGACGGAACTGATACGCGACGTTTTCTCCAGCTGTGCCCAGAGGCGCGGTTCTATTGCTTTGAGCCCGATCCTCGAGCGGTCCTTCGCTTCAAGAAGAACATGCAAGACCTCAACAATGTGAAGCTATTTGAGGTCGCGATCAGCGATCGAAATGGCCTGATTGAATTTCATCCAAGCAATGGGGATGGAGAGGCGGAGGGATGGGATCTGTCGGGCTCAATACGCCGGCCAAAAAACCATCTAGCTGAGTACGATTGGGTTCGATTCGATCAGCCAATTTCCGTCGAAACCCGGAGGTTGGATGACTGGAGCAGCGAAGCTAACGTAAACAAGATTGATTTGATATGGATGGATGTTCAGGGAGCAGAATCCGATGTCATCGCTGGTGGCGGACGTACCCTGAGCAATACGCGCTTCATCTACACGGAATATAGCGACCGGGAGCTTTACGAAGGGCAGCTATCCCTGCAAGCCATTCTCGAGCTCCTACCATCGTTCGAAGTGGTGACTCTCTATCCCCGCGCAGTGGAGGGTGACGTATTGCTTCGGAATAAAAACTGCTAACTCGGATTCGGCCTTCTGTTTGCCGCAAGGTATGTTCGCTATCGAGCGCAAACAGAAGGCCGACAAGTCGGAATAGGCTTCTTAGTCAAACTCATGATCCTGGTACGTGACCTCTACTCCGCCGTCGAGCCGACAGCTATCCCTCCACTGAAGGGCGTTGGCGTCCCAAGAGGTGACCCGAAATAGTAGGTTAAGGGGGTATTGAAATCATAGAATCTTTGCGTCCTCGTGGGCTCACCGCACGGGGTGCTCGCGTTATTCTATCGCTAAGCCCAGAAGGTGCAAAAATTGCGAGTCGAAGCCTTGGCGATGCCGAGACATTGAGCACCTGTGAGACGTGCGAGAAGCAGCCCGAGGTCGGTCAGAGACGATAAGCTCAGATGCGGTAAGCACGGACGCATCGAGTTGAGGCAGCCATGATTGACTGACCTGTCAGGCTTTAGTGGCGACGTTTTCGCGCAGATTGATCGATGAGGAAATCATCCAGTTTCCGACCCGCACGAATTTGCGGGCTGAGCCATCGGGGTAATCTGCCACGCCCTGACCAAGTTTGCGCTGGGTTTTTCGGGTTTCGATACTTTGGCCGCACTGGCGGGTAGGGGCGGCGCTCACGGGTGGGCCGGGCAACCTTGTCGACCCCTCCGATCTTGCGCAGCCGCTCCTCTAGTTTGACCTTTTCTGCCGCAATCCGTTGAGCGAGAGCCGCAGCCACCTTCTCGTGGAGACTCCACAACTCATCGACGGTCATTGACTTCAGGTCATTCATTTTCATTGCGATCGGCCACTACGGGGAAATCTCATCGTGCATTAAATAGCGGCGTGCGAAGTAATACACAAGGCGCGATTCCAGAGTGGCAAAAGAACGACCTCATGAAGGACGCCGCAAATGAAGAGCTGGAAGCAGCGCAACGTTGCTGGAGGGGCGAGGGGAAAAACAATCGATGCCCTAAAGCTTGATGCTTCAACGACGTTAGCGCCTATGTGAATCTACTGGAATGCAAGTACTGGTCCACATTTTGGACCGAGCAATCTCACTCCACGAGCTATATGGCTACCACGCGGCGGCTCAGCATATTCAACCCCATCAATCCAAAACGACATATCCTCAATGGCAAGCTGGGGATTAAAGGTCCATCCGGTCTGGACGGCTTTCACCACTGCGAAGGCCCTGCGTGATGAAAATGAATCCGGAATGATGACATCAGCATCCTGCTCACATGTTGAGAGAAGCTCAATAAGTTCTTTGACCTTCATTTCGTAGCCTTCGCATCGCAGTTGCGCGGGGTGTCCATCGATAGGTTGTGAAGGATCGGTGAACCGCCCGTCAAGCTGCAAGAAAACCGATTACAATCAAGCGACGCTCTCTAATCCTGAGTCCGGGGAGACCGTTCCATCTCCGCGTGCGGCCTCGAGGGCATTTCGGCGTTCAGGCGCCTGTCGCGATAAATCCGACAAGTGGATTTGATGGCCTGCTACTGAAGACCTTCCGATTCTCGGTTCCGAAAAGCGACGTTGGTGAGGGGCGGATGTTTCCCGCGTGGACCGTAATGCCAGCAACAGTCATCGGCCGCACAGTTGGTTCGTTCTGGCCGACGAGATAGTGCGACCAAGGTAACGCCTTCAAATACGGTGAGCGAAGTGCCCCGACGTCACCAGTTCGTCCCGGGCAGGGCGCGCTTTGAGTGAGGTTGCGACGGCAGTTGCCTCCGCAGCAGGACTCTCCGGCCACAGGGCTTGAATCGGACCAAGCGTCAAGTTGTATGATGCCAAAATGACTTCAACCCAAAAAGAACACGAAGGGCCGTGTCATGATGTCCTTGTTGCCGATCCAAAAAAGCGCAACCGCTCTGCAAACTGAGAATTCTCAATGACTGCAGTTTTCGTTTTACTATCAATCCTGTTCATAGGTTTCGCAGCAGGGTACACCCTGCGCGCATGGCGTTCTCATAAGCGGCGTGAGCGCTACCGTTTACACGCGGCCTCATTTCGGCCCATTTCCCGCGTTTCAGAACGTCCTATTCAATCGCCCAAGCGCAGAGCATATTGAGGCTTGGTGATCGGAAGCGGAGCTCGAGAAAACCTTGGGCCGAGCCAGATGATGAGGAAGTGCAGCCCAGGCGATTGACACGGAAGATGATGTTCCGGCTCATCGGTAGCTACGGGCCTTTCCTTTGATGATTGCGGGTCCTTAATGCGACACCTCGCTTGCGAGCCTCGCGTCATCCACCCGCAGTGCCCCCGCCGAGTGCACCGGCGGGGGTCTCCTCTTGAATGCCCTGTTGCAAAGCGAGGGCGAAACAGCCACCTGGGGCCATTGAAAAGCCAAGACGGTTGGGCAGGGCGATATTGAACAAGGAGATGACGTCAGATTGAAAGATCGACGCCAATCTTGCTCGGGCAGCATCCCGTCTGGAGATTGCGATTTCAGACCTCGGCAATTGCCATCGCCGCGCCGTTGACCAAGTGCGCTGGCCATTCCTGGTATTTGGCAGGCGATTTCTCTCTGTTTGGTCGCGCGCGTTGCTGCTCAATCGCAGTCGCGGCGGAACAATTGACCAAGGTGCGCCAGGCGAGGCGCGCAGTGATCGCAGCTGGCGCTAGGCGCTTAAACCCGCACGCGACGACATCCCTGGCGCTCCAGGCGCAACGAATCGCCCGATGGCAAGATCGAGCTCCGCAGAGAGGAGCGTCGAGTGTGAGTAGTTTGGCGAATGTTAGCCAGACGGACTCACGCCGGTTTCGAGAGCGCGCCTCTCATTTGCCAGTGGCTGGTCTTTCCGTTCGCTGAAATCGCTTGAAGCTCCCGCAGCGTCAAGTTGTAGGCTTCAAGAAATCGATCGTGACCACGCGCCACAATAGCGCATGTCATGCACGTGATTGCTAATCTGAAGGTGCCGGCTGTGGTGGCAACGAGATCTGAAGCATCTTGCAGTCGGTTTCGCTCGACGGCGCCAACGACAATTGCCGCGATCTACGAGGCCGCGCCTGCCCGTTCCGGAAACGCCAGCAGCAACTCCGCTCAGTCCGAGAGCGCTTGATGGATCTCAAATTGATCATGGGCAAAGTCGCCAGCGGCGCCCCCCTGAGCCACCAGGAAATGGCCCTGGCATTCGACAGTATGCTATCCGGCGCGGCCACGCCCTCGCAGATGGGCGCTTTGTTGCTGGCGCTGAGGGTGCGCGGGGAGACAGCGGAAGAAGTGGCCAGCGCAGTTTCCGTGATGCGCAGCAGAATGCGATCGGTCAGTGCACCGCCCGATTCGGTCGACATCGCGGGCACAGGCGGTGACGGTTCCGGTTCGCTCAACGTCTCAACGTGTGCTTCTTTCATTGTGGCGGGTGCCGGCATTCCTGTCGCCAAGCACGGCAACCGCGCCCTATCCTCGCGCTCAGGCTCCGCCGATGTACTGGCCTCGCTCGGAGTGAAGATCGATTTGGAGCCAGAAGAAGTCGCCCGCTGTATCCGGGATGCCGGAATTGGGTTCATGTTTGCGCCGACCCATCATCCGGCGATGAAGAACGTGGGTGCAACTCGCGTCGAACTCGCGACCCGCACAATCTTTAATCTCGTCGGGCCCCTCTGCAATCCTGCCTGCGTCAAGCGGCAGGTGATCGGGGTGTTTTCGCGCCGGTGGGTGCAGCCTCTAGCGGAGGTTTCGAAGAGGCTTAACGCGGAATCGGTATGGGTGGTTCACGGTTGCGATGGGCTCGACGAGATCACGCTCACCGGTCCCACTTTTGTCGCCGCGCTCGAAAAGGGCGAGATTCGGACCTTCGAGATGACGCCGGAAGAAGCCGGGTTACCTCTTTGCGGACGGGAGGGATTGAAGGGCGGGGACCCCGATAGCAACGCGGTTGCACTGCAAGGCGTGCTTGAGGGCGTGCGCGGCCCGTATCGCGATGTTGCTCTCTTGAACGCGTCAGCGGCCTTTATAGTGGCCGGACGGGCCACAACTCTGAAGGAAGGCGTGGCCATCGCACAGGCATCACTCGACAGTGGCGCCGCCGCCGGCCGCTTGAAGCTTCTGGTCGCAGTCTCCAATTCCAAATAGACGGCATGATCTATCCCGACATTCTGACGAAGATTGAGACATATAAGCGCGAAGAGATCGCAGCTGCCAGGCGGACGCTTCCGCGTGCCGAGATCGACGCGCGAGCGCGCCGCTCGCCTTCGCCGCGCGGCTTTATCAGCACAATTCACAAGAAACACGCGTCGGGTAGCTATGCTCTCATCGCAGAGATCAAGAGAGCGTCGCCGTCGAAGGGGCTCATTCGCGCGGACTTCCACCCGCCATCGCTTGCCAGATCCTATGAAGCAGGGGGCGCCGCCTGCCTCTCGGTCTTGACGGACAAAGTGTCTTTCATGGGCGATCTTGACTTCATGGAGGCGGCGCGGGCGGCCACAAACCTGCCAGTTTTGCGCAAGGACTTCATTTTCGACACGTATCAGGTCATCGAGGCTCGCGCCCGTGGTGCCGACTGCATTCTGCTGATTATGGCGGCGCTGGACGACGGGGCCGCTCGTGACCTCGAAGCTGCGGCTTTAGCGTATGGTATGGACGTGTTGGTCGAGATTCATGATCGAGCAGAGCTCGATCGCGCCCTTAAGCTTCGCTCGAAGATGATCGGTATCAATAACCGAAACCTGCGCACCTTTGTGACAAACCTTAAAACAAGTGAAACGCTGGCGCCGCTCGTCCCGAAGGATCGCCTGATTGTCAGCGAAAGCGGCATCTGTGCGTTCGATGATCTGGCGCGGCTCTCGCGAGCCGGCGTCTCGACTTTCCTCGTAGGCGAAAGTCTCATGCGTCAGTCAGACCTCGCAGCAGCAACTCGCGCGCTACTTTCACCAAACCAAGCCGCGGCGAGCGGGTCGCGTCAATGACACGCAAAGTCTCCAGCCAACTGTTGCGGCACACTCTTATTCACTCCGAGAACGGTACCTTTCGCACGAACGCCTCGGATGCCGGCCTGGAGAGCCGTGAGCGGTGGGCAAGGCCAGGCCCGCATCCCGCGAACGATCGAACTTGGATGTCGATTCGTAGGGGGCTGCTGATCTTGGGTTGCCTTGTCAGATGAGCGATATTCGATCAATCGAGGCGATCGAGTTTCGGCAGGCCATGCGAAATCTGGCCAGCGGCGTTGCCATCGTGGCGACCGGATCGGCACTTGAACGGCGCGGGTTAACGGTGAGTTCTATCACCTCGATTTGTATAGAGCCCCCTTGTTTGCTGGTCGGCATTAACATCAATTCCGGGACTCACGATGCGATACTTGCGACCGGCAGGTTTGGCGTCAGCCTTCTTGCTATTGATCATCAGGAGATCGCTCTGCGATTCGCCGGCCGGGATGGCTCCCAAGGTCTCCAGCGGTTCGATACGGCTACTTGGGATCAGGGGATTCTCGACGTACCCCTATTGCAGGGCGCAATCTGCGCGCTCGAATGCCTCTTGCACCATTACCAGGTCATTGGCACGCATGGGCTATTTATCGGCCGAACCGTTGCGGTGCGCCCAGGCGATGGCAATCCGCTTATCAACTGTCGCGGCAAACTTCGAACATTGCCACATGATTGAACGCAGTGTTTGCAATGGCCTTTTAGCGTTGACAGCTAGACGTGTGGTTGAAATGGATGGAGCCAAGTTATGATCGTAGAATGCTCGCCCGACCGCGGCATCCGTCTGACGGAGCCGCTCGACTTTTCCGGGTTCAAGCTCGTTTTGAGAGGTGCGCTCGGTGTTCCACCAAGGCTCGGAGGAATTACCGTCGTTGATCAGGACAATGCGTTGGTTCCTATCGATCTAGTGCCGAACCTGCCTGGTCGTCCGAACGACAATCGAGATTGGGACGTGGCCTACAGCCAGATGGTCGATCGTGCCCGCGAACGAGGCTGGATCGATCTCAAAGTAAATGCGATCCGTGCACACATCGAAAGAGTGGTCTGAAGCCTTCACCGCCCGAGCCATCGCGCGAGACGCTCACGCGCGCACGGGCATTATATATTCAGGCGTATCACAGATCATGCCCTGCAGCCGCTGGCATGAGAACGGCGACGCTGTCCCTGTTCTCAGCGCTCGCCATGATCGCCTCGAGAGAGGGGGGCTCAGGTAAGGCCTCGCCGTCTGCTGCCATACCTTCCAGATGAAGGGCCAAGGCTTCAGCGGCCCTGGCGCGCGCATCGTCCAGATCCGTACCAGCGGTGCTCACGCCGGGAAGATCAGGAAACGAGACGCCGTAGTCGCTGTCCGCGTCCTTGTGGATCAAAGCAAGGTAGTATCTCATGAAAGCTGCTCTCCGGGCCGATCGCTCTCTCTATGCCTTTCATTTTCAACTGTTCAGATGCGTTTCCAGAACTCTCCCGGGAGACGTCGGATGAGTCCACGCAGCACCTCGTTCGTTGCTTTGGGCAAATCCGTTCGCCACTAGCGGATTGGTATCGGTTGTAAACTGCGGGTCGTGGAGTCTTCAGATGCATGCTCTGCTCGAATAGAGCGGCCGAGTGACGTTCCTATTCGGGAACAAACAACCATAGACCGCGTTTCAACCAAGCTCGAGCTGTTTTGCAGATCGAGCAGAACGGCCTCAGCATTTGCCCCCCCCCGGGCCAACTGAGGCCGTTTTTGCTTGGAGCTAGTTGGACACGTCGGGTGGGGGTTCGGTCTTGAGTTTATCCGTCTTGCACTGGGTTTGGACGATTGCCGTACTTGCGAGCCGGACGATCGGGATATTTCGAAGTTTTCAGAACAGGTCCATCCTAAATGCCGCCTTGTCGGCATTCATTCCAGGTTACGGGTTCGTCTATTTCGTTGTTGGGAAGCGAACGTCGCAGCGCCTGGTCGAGCGCGAAGATCCGGCGCGCGCTGATTTCAAGACCTGATTGGGACCCCGAGCGAGTCGCGGCTGATGCCCGCACAGCCAACCCGTACCACCGCCGGAAGTCCTGGGATTGACCTTGAGTGTCGGAGGCGAGACGCGGGTCGCCCCGAAGATCTGGCGTGCGCTGAATGCGCGGGAGGTTGATACCGCGACGAATATAACCGAGACTGGCTCTAGAACGATCGGAAACTGCATGACGCCCGTGATAGGCCTCGCTCGCTTGCGCATGTCGCATGATGGGCATTTCGTCGCGGAGGCGTTGACGGGTTTGGCGCCAGCAGGATTGCGAAGCAGAGGGATGAAGGTTTGACCCGACTAGTGGTTCATCACAGTGGTTTTGACTCTTTGGCGGCAGCTGGATAGGCGCGGCCGAGTTTGGCGCGGGCTTTGTC
>NZ_JBANBA010000147.1:0-16194 GCF_059803475.1 Bradyrhizobium sp. UFLA05-89
TCAACCGACATCATGAACCCGAGGGTGGGGGCAGTTCTTCATGACGCAAAGGGGGCAGTTCCGGATGGCGTTTGACAACCAGCGTAGACTCCAGCAGAATGGCGACTTGGACACATGGCGCGCGCTCCATGAGAGGACGCCCTGAGTAGATGCGCGGCGCGCCAGCGACGTTGACTAGACGCGCCTCTCGCCCCCGGGGGCGGTGAAGATGGCGACGCTGTCACCGCGTGCTTACAATGGCAACGGAAACTGTGAGAACGCTCCCGGCCACCTCAAAGGCCTATTGCGGGCGCAGGACTGCCCGTTCTTGCAGTCGGGTATGGCGTATATTGGCTAGTCAAGCGTCGTCGCCGAACCGGATAGCGCCAACCCTTATTTTTTCATCGCATTTGGGCGAGAGCGCCTATCGGCGCATCTGGTCTTCCTCACTCGTGCCCCGTTCCCGGCGTTCCAATTGGCTGTCCATTCGGCGCGTGACCGACCCCAACGTTTCTCTCGGCCTGTGCCGCCGCAGGCGATTTGTTTGGCGTAGGCGGTTGAACGTTGGGATTGTTCAGTTGGGTGTTGGTGCTCCGGTTTGAGCCAGTTGTGACATCCTGCGTCCCCGTGCCGGAAGGGGCCGAGGGACCTGAGTTGGCACTGCTAGAATTTGCTCCCGTTCCAGCGCCTGCGGTAGCGGCAGCAGATGAGCCTGCGCTGCTCCCGCCTGCGCCACCGCTCTGAGCAAATGCGGGTGGGCCACAGACGGCGATGCAGCTTAGCAAGATAATCATTCTATTGGACGCCATGAAAACTCTCCATTTCCATCGCGCTCCAAACGAGCGCAGAGAGCGTCCGTTCCTTTATGAGCGAGCCCGCGTTGAGCTGGCGTCCTTGGGAAGGCCATGAATGCGCTTCCAGGATAGCACCCAAATGCCAACAGCTATCGCGGCTTTGGCAAGAGCATACAGCCAAGCGGTCTCGAACAATGCCAAGGCGGCAAAGAACACCGCTTTAATGATCATTGCCCATGGCGAATGCTTGGCTCGATGCGCCCAATCGAATGTGCGAGCGTTCCTGCCTCCGTCTCTTCCTCACCTTCTGCTCCGCCTTAAGCACTCGGTTCCGCAGTTCCTCTAATTCCGCCATTTGATGAGCAAGACTTTCAAGATGCTGACGAAGGACATCGTCAACAGCGCGACCGCAAGCACGCATGGCAAGCCACCCACTTGTTGTTCATTTTTGGAGGACTTGGACCCCTATTGGACCACCGGGAAAATCTGGCAGATGCAGCGGCGGCGCGCACTAACATGTGGCAAGATGCGGGGCAACGCCGATGCTCAATCCTCCAAGGCGCCGACCAGAGGGGGGCGTGGAACGGCGGTCTGGCGGTGGATCGTGTGGATGTGCTCGTCGAGCGTCGGGTTCGTGATTAACTCGCCGCAGAAGCAGCGCGCAATCCCTTCTGGACGCTGTGTCGGCAGCGGAAGTGCTAGCCGGTGCATCCGGTCCTTCCAAGCGGTCCAGTCACGGTTGCGGCGCCACATCTCGAAGTCGGCCTCCGTGCGCGTGGCGGCCAGCTCCTGCCACGCTGCTTGGAAACTCGTACGGGCTTCGTCGAACGTCTCGGCAATGCCGCTGCCGTGCTCACCGGGATCTGTGCCGGGATGGAAACCGCAAGACCAACTCCACTGCGGGGCCGAGTTCGGGACACCGGCGCGGCGACCTATAACACCGACACTGACATCGCCGAAGAATATCAGCCATGTCTCGCGATGTGGATCATCCTTGCTGCGGCGGCGGGTGAGAGCGGGCATGCGGCGATCAAAGCGGTGCACGACCTCGCTGGCAAATTATCAATCCCTCGTGGATCAGATCATCGCGCGACCACCGTCAGCCGTGGCTGTGAACAGGTATATACTCCAGAGTGTCTGCTGTTTGCGCGAACCCCGGGTGGAGGTCCCCAAAAAAGCTTGGTGGCTCACGTCTGCTTAGCCCTCAAAGCGGTACAGCGATGCCGAGCGCCGGGAAAGCGACAATCCACCCGGCAGGGAGACGCGCTTTATCGAGATCGACATGAAGCTGAATGTCGTTCTGTTGCGGCAGCCGTGGCACGCCGTGTCCGTGCTCGATCGGCACCAGATGCCGTGCTACATGGCTACATGGAACGCCTCGCCGCCGGTTGTGAGTGGCCGCGAAGTCAGGCGTTGCGCCGCGCGCTGCTGTCCGGGGCAGGACACTCTTGAGCGGCCGCGGCCCCATTTTGGTATTCTGGCGACATGATATTGGAATCCGTCATCACCTGTCCGAATTGCGGGTACGACTCCACCGAAGCTATGCCGACTGACGCTTGTCAGTTCTACTATGACTGCAAGGGCTGTGGCACCCGGCTGAAGCCCAAGGCGGGCGACTGCTGCGTGTTTTGCTCTTACGGGACCGTTCCGTGCCCGCACATTCAGCAAGACAAGAACTGCTGTTAGGTTGCGGAAAACTTTGCGAGCCGCCCTCTGCGCCCGGTTGTCTCCGCCGGGCTTGACCCAGATCAAACCACCGACAACAGATCGACGCGGCCATCGCGGCCGGTAATCTGGTCGAGGACGAGGCCGAGTCGCGCTGATCGACGCACGTTGGCGGGAGTAATATTCCTAAAGAAAATATTAACCACACACTTTGTAATTTACCCTTACCGGCTGGGGCAGCATCGACAGGGAGAGTCGATCATGCCGGGATTCGAGATCGCTTGGAATCGCCGTCGCCTCGGAGCGCGTCATCTCAAGGAGCGCGCGCCATGGGTCCAAGACGCCATCCTGCTGGAGCGTGTGCTGGTCGAAGGCCGACAACTGCTCAAGATCGTCTGCCGCGTCGCCGCCGTGATCGAAGACCGGCTGAACGATCCCGCCGAGCGTGACCGCTTCTGGCACGCTGCCCGCGCGCGGCTCGGCAAGGCCCATCGCCTTTCACCGCGCGACCGCGACGAGATCGAGGCCTTGATCGCGCAGCGCATAGCGATGCCGGTCGCCGCGAGCCAAGCCGCCGAGTGATCGCTGCCTTCCGAGAGCTAGTTGTTCAGCTCCGTCTCCGCCCGTTTCAACAGCTCGCGGGCTTCCTTGAGCGTCTGTTCGAGCTGCTTGATCGCGCGCGGATCGTCATAGTCCTCGGCGGCGACACGGGCATGCTCCAGCGAAGCAACGAACTTCCTCAACTCCTCGATCAATTGCTCGCGTAGTACCACCGTCATGATGCGGCTTCGCTGCTCGGCCCCAGCGAGGCCAGTAGGAGCATCGTCGCCGTGTCGTGCGTTGATTTGCATCAATGGGCGTTTGTCGGGCAGCCCGCGTGTCCTCGCTAGCCGTGCGGGCCTTTTGAGCACCATACATAGCAAAGCAGGAGCGCGGCTCTTAGTTATGGTTGTTCGGGGCTCCTAGGTGCCACGCTTGGAAGCGCGCGGGTCGGGCGTTTATCATTGGGTTTCTTGACAGGGGCGGCAATCAATCCTTCTCGGATAGCCTGTTTCCGAGCCAGCTTGCGAGCACGGCGAATGGCTTCGGACTTTTCGCGTACCGCTTTTTCTGAGGGCTTCTCATAGAACCTCGCCCGCTTCATTTCTCTGAACACGCCTTCGCGTTGCAATTTCTTTTTCAGAACTCGAAGCGCCTGCTCGACATTATTGTCCCGAACCAAGACTTGCATTCGTCAGAACTCCTATATTGACTGCATCCTCTTGAAGAGGCGCAGCCCATTCGATTTGGCAATTTCTGCTAGAGATCGATCCTCAGCGACGTGATCACACCCGAAGGTTTTCTGCGCTGCTCCTGCGCGCTTCCTATCGACTTGGATCTCGTAAGAACACTTTTGCCCCTCAGCCAAGCCCGATAGGCCAGCGCACTCGACTGCGCTGATATGCACGAAAACGTCTCGGCCGCCGTCATCCGGCGCGATGAAGCCCAACCCCTTTAATCGTTGAACCACTTCACCGAGGCGGCGTCAATCCACTGTGAAGCCAGCCTATAGTTTCGGAATTGAGCGGGTCTGCGGGAGCTTGCGCCTCGTACATCGCTCGGCATCTGGTGCACTTCAAAGTCCGGTGCTCGAAACCCGGTTTTCCCGCTACAACCCGCAGAACATCCATTTTGGCGTTGCACATCGGACAAGAAGGCCGCAGCGTCTCGCGAGGCGACAGCTTGTTCGTAAGTTGAGCGTCGGGCATGAGGCTCTCCCTTTTTGCGAGGCGGGCTCACCGATCGATGCGCCTGAATACGACGGTGATCATCGCGTGGCAGAACTCGGTCGATGAATTCGACCCGGAGCCGGAGTGTGCGCGCCACCGGGTTTCGACTTAGCAGGACCTAAGACCGTGGACGCTGGCGTCACTACGCCACGAGGTGCGGCGCGTGGCGACACAATTCGCCAACGTCAGCCGTGACTTTCTCAAGATCGTAAGGCTTCTCCCATCGCCGCACATGCTGGAAGCGGTCAGGGATGTTCTCGGCACCGTAGCCAGTCGTGAAAATGAAGGGCTTTCCGACACGCATGAGTTCGTCCGCGACCGGAACGGCCGAACATCCGCGCAGATTGAGATCGAGCACGGCGACATCGAAACCATCGTGCCCGACAGCCATCGCGTCGGCGAGTTCGGTAACCGGTCCGATCACATGAGCGTCGAGCGCCCGGAGAGCGTTCGCGAGGTCGTCTCCGATAAGATACTCGTCCTCGACAATTAGAACTCGGCAGTCCTTCAAGAAAGGCTCGTTGTGGTGGGCCATCTGTTCCACCTCGCGTCGTCTGCCTTATTGAGACAAACGCCAATCCACGAAAGCGTTCCCTTTTGCGGTTCCAAGTTCCGCGACGCAGCTAGTAGGCGCCGATGGCTGAGAGACCCGACCGTGCGCCCGCTTATTGCGAGAGCCTCGGATGGATCGGTCCCGGCAACTTCAGCATCTTGAACAAGCCGAGCGCAACGTGTTGCGTGGCGAGCACAACGTTTCCGACCAAGAGCAGCGTATCGAGAACCTTCAACATCATGGGCACGACAACCTTGGCCCGCGCACTCTTGGAGCCCCCATGAAGGTGGAGACCCGCGGGTCTCGTTGCCCTAGGGATCGGCGGCGAGCGCGCGGCCTCGGCGCTTCAGCCCACATCATCCCGCTCGGTCTCTTCGTCTATCAAGGCGTTAAGACCGCGATAAACGCGAAATGATTTATGGGCCATTGCGGGCGGAAGCACCACCGGATTCGTTAGGCGCCTTGCCTTGCAAGTGTTTCAATGCGAGGCGCGCATGATGCTCGGCCTTCTTGTTGCCGGTCTTCGCAATTTCCTCGATCGCCCAGACAAACGACTGAATTGCGCTCTTCGAGTTGGCCGTCATAAAAGGAAAAATCCGCGCGCTCGCAAATTGTTCCCGACGGAAGAGCCGTGGTCAAGTCTCGCTATCGAAAGCAGAGGCGGCAAGGTGACTGATGCCGTCGCGCGGAGGCGCCGTCCCACATGCAACCGCAACCAGTGATTTTCGCCACAACACTGGTCGCGAGAGGATGCGTTCATGAACAGGGTTCACGCCCTTGCCGATCACGCTTGGCCGCGTGACGCCTGCGGCGTCTCCGCCACGCCGGATGAAGCACGGCGGCTGATCATCGATCGACATCCAGCAACAGGCCGCCAAGGCCCTCGGCATGCGCCACCCGCGAATATTGCCGACGAGGGGCCAATGACGATCGGACAGCAGCAGATCATACGCTAGCCTTCGGGGCTCGGCGTCGCGCTCTATCCCCGTCCTGCTTCCATTGACCGAGCAGCGCGCATGCCTCACTTCTCTCCGCGTCGCTTGGCTGGCTGTCGGGATGCAAGCATTTCATGAGCTTGCCGTAAGTCGCGAACGTCATGAAACGTTTCCGGCGACTTTCCCCCTCATACCATTTAGTCATTTCTTGCAGCGCGAGGCGCAGGTTGCGGTTCGCCTCCATGAGGCGGGCCACCTCGTCGCGATCAATCGGCGGCGGTGGGGGCTTGGCCGCCATGGCCTTGGTTGCTGCATGCTGTTTGCGCTCATCAGCAAGCGCAATCTTCAATGTCGCGTTCTCTTGCTGAAGGGCGGCAATCTCGATTTCCCTTCGCGCCTCGGCCAATTGCTTGGACTGTTCGGCAACGACGTTACGCAGTCGTTCGATTTCCTCCTTCCGTTTGGTGCGCCATCGCGCCTGTCGCTCGGGATCGTTGAGACCCATGACGATCTCCTTCCGTTACGTAACGAGCTATCATCGTCACGTCGGCGCGAGCGTCAATTGAAAATCACCGGCGCCGATCGGCACCGGCCTCGGCACCTTGCTCACCAGCGCTCGCGTGATCTCGGCGGATCTGAGAGGCGATGAACATTGCCGACGCCCGGGGTGAGGCGTGAGAAGCGGTCACGCTCGGCGGGATCGTTCAGCCACGAAAGCGACGTGGCACGCGATATTGAGCTGCGGTCGGACTTCGAGCAGCACAGACGGCAACGGCACTAGCGAAAATGCGCTTTTCGCCAGAGAAAATAGGGAACCAGTTGTCGGACGCTGACTTTCTCGGCATGGACGCATCCAAGCCCACCTGTCCTCCTTGCACCCGCTGCGGCAAGCAACCGCGCTTCGCCAGACATCTTGGAGCCGAAGCTCGGCCGCACGTACCACATGTTCCTGTGCGAGTGCGGGGAGAAATATTTTGTGTCTGAAAACGAGTATGGCTGTCTTATTGCGGGCCGCGTGCCCGTCGCCGGAATGACCACCTACCCGGAGAAAATCACCTTCGGCGAGATGCGCGGCTCCGGCACGCGCGACATCATAATTTGTTGCCGCGACAACCGCTGTGGCCAGCGCGCCGAGATCAGCGCGGACGGCTTTCCCAGCCATGTGCGGCTCTCAGAGATCGAGCCGAAGTTGACCTGCACGCGGTGTGGCAAGACGCGCGTGGAAATACGGCCAAAGTACTCGAAGCTGCGCATGGGAGCGAACTAGGCGCCTATTTTGTCCAGCTGGTCTTCGCTAATGTGCGCGGCATGAGCAAACTGCCGCTGAGCCCGCGCGAGAAGCAACTCTAAGGTGCTTCGCCGCTGGGAAGACTGATGCTCAGATCGCCAAGCGACTTGGGGACCGCCGCGCAAGTCGGACAGCAGCACGCGGTTGCTCGCCAAGCTGGGCGTCAGCGCACCAGCCGAGATCGCGGACGCGGCCGAGCGATTGGCAAGCTGGAGAACCTACAAAGGTGTGACGTAGGCATCGGGATTTCGATCCGCGCCGGTCGTTTGGGTTCTGCCGAAAACGCGGGGTGCGCGGGCCAACGTGGTCCAACGCGGCACTCACGCCGCTGAACAAGAAGGCCACAATCCTGCCTATGTACTCTTTGCGCGTCAGTGCATGGAGCAGATGCGGCGCGGTGGCAAGCTTTGAAGCTCCGCGTTCGCCGCCTCGAAGCTGCGAAACTGGCCCAAGGTACACTTTCTGACGCCTCAGCCTGTGCTTTATTGGCATCGCGCACCTTGCCGGTTCCGAGCCCCCTATCGGCGGACGTGCGTATGGCCCCGGCGCAGCCCACACAACTGCGCCGGGGCCCCCACGGTGGGTCTCGATGGACGCTAAGCAGGAACGTCAGCGCGGTTGGAATTGGGGCGGCGATGGCCGAGCACGCTTCCGCCCATGACCTTGCTACAATGGTGGGCGGGCGGCTAGGCTGCCGAGTGTCGTGGGTTTGGATAGGTCCGCTGGCAGCCAAAGCGCGCTGCCAAATAGGCGGAAACCGGGCGGTCGCGCGTCCCCACTCAAGAGTCGTTTCGCAGGACCCGCCAAAACCTTACTATACGCTTCCAGAGCGGCAGGGAGGGAGGATCGTCTTGGCGGTCAGGAACGATTGAGGGCGCGCCGCCGTCCAATTCGGCAAACCGCTCGACCAACCCTTGCAGTTGCGACGGTACCGGCGTGACCTCATCCGCGAGGGCGCTGCGAAGTTGCTCGCCAATCTCGTTGCAGATCGCCCGGCGATGCTCCGGCTCTAAGCCGGGGGATGGACCATGGGCGTGGGTCGGAGGGGTGTCCGCCATGACTGCCACCGTTGGCCTCGATGTTCACAGCCTCTTTGCGGTGCACGGCTCGCTGCCGCCGCCGTAGTAACGCGCAAGGTACCGATCTTGATCCGTGGGGCAGATACGGCTGCTCAAAGCAAACGTAGTTTAACGGCCGTGAGCGGGTTCTTGTGATAGGATATGCCCTTTCTCATCATGGGCTTCGAAGGGGGGTGAGGAAATGTCGATCTACCTACAATTACAAACCCACGACATGGAGCGTAAAGAAGTTAGCCGCATCACGGCAGCTTACGAGCAAGCGCTCCATACTCTCTGCGTCAAGGATCGGGACGACCCGCTAACGGAAATGCTTGCGCACAAGATCATCCAGATCGCCCAAAGCGGTGTCCAGCACCCGGCGGAAATTGCGGCTCTAGCGATCAAGGAACTTGAAATGCGGTAAGGCGGCCATCGCGTACTTGCATTGATAAGAGCGACCTTGGAGAGCCCGGCCTTCAATTGGTGACCCGGCTTTGTACTGCATCCCAGCAACGTTAAGCTGACCAGCAGCGTCGGCGGCACCGCAATCTGCTTGCATGATGCGCCCCCGAACGCCAAAGCTCGCTTGGTGTGCGCAGGAAGTCGTCGAGCCGTCCACGAGATCAACCATCAGCGCCAGCGCCCCGATCGCCGCCTCCCATTCCGGCGCGTCATGCCGGTGCTCCCAGAGGTTGGCGATAAGCGTGACGGCATCGTCTAGCTTGTACAGCTCTTCCAATCCGGTGGCATATCCGCCCTTTGTGCGCCCGATTTTGAACGAACGCGCCGGGTTGCCTCGCACGCGGAATTGGAGAGGAGGAGATCATCGTGACGAGGATAGCAAAGCTTATTGCAGTAGCCGCCATACCGGCATGGCTGATCGCAGGGTCCGGCCCACTGCTCGCTGGCGGCGGTGGCGGTGGCGACGGCGGTGCTGGCGGAGGCGGCGGATGAGCTGGTGGCGGAGCCGGAGCTGGCGTTGGCGCATCCGTGTTGGAGCCGGACATGGCGGGGCGAGCGGCGTTGGGCACGGCGGTACCGGGCATGGCGCTTCGGTATCGGGCGCGACTCCAGGGCACACGATGCAATCGGCGTTTTCAAACCCGCACTCGCGCGGCGGGCACCACGGCGCGTCCGGCTTCAGCCCGGGACACACGATGCAAGCGGCGGTTCCGAACCCACATGAACACGGCGCGTCTAGCTTCGCCCCGGGTCGTCAATAGCTCTGTCGCGGAAGGCCCCGCCCACGGCGGGGCCTTTTGCTGGTCTCTGAGAGTGCGTTCCGCAGGTCCAGTAGAGGTGATGGGAAGCCGCCGCGGTCTCAGCCCTGCGACGGCTTTTTCTTCGCAATCGGCGGCGGAGATGACGATCACTAATGAAGTGCGAGGATGGCGACTTGGTTGGTCGTGATGCTGCAGACTTCGTGGCGCGATCTCTGTTGAGAGTCGTCCAGATGCCATTTCTCCGGGCCTCAATTCAGCCCCTCATGATAATTATCGACGCGGCTCCTCATGTTTTGGCAGCAAACTGAACCCAATGCCGGTGACGAGATAGACAGCATCGTCCTCATCCACGAGTACGTCGCCGATCGTCATGGTTGTGTGCTGTAGTCCTTTGCTCTGAAGCAAATCGAGACCTTCACCATTCGGTGACCAGTTCTCCGCTCGCATGCGAGACAATGCATTTTCCTGACTATCGGCTTCGATATTCTTCAAGTGAACATGAGTAGCCGAAAGGTTATTTGGATTGGGCGAGCTACCAACGACATCGCGAAGAAACGATGGCTTCATAAACCAGATTTGATACTTCATCATATGCCCCTTTTTATAGCTTGCTTCGTTCGCGCGCATAAGGCGGAGGGATCTCGAAAACCGAGCATCCGCTTATTCCAAGCCTTGCAGACGAGCCGGTCGGCTTGCTTGCGCGCTTCCGCCGCCCCCTCTGCCGCTGCCCGGACCGAGCCGCCGTAAATGGTCTCGCGTGATTTCGTTCCATGCGCACAGCCTCGCCGGGCGGCGCGGGACCGGCGAGGCTAAGGATTGCCGAGGGCTCGCCGGACGCAATGAGCTATTACGCAGTGCGCTTGCCTGCCCGCCCGCTACCTACTGCCGCTTGTCCGTTGCGCCGAAGGGCGCAATCCACGCTCGTTGCCACTGCTCCGCTAGCTTCATCCACACTTCGACTGGGTTCGCTGCTGTAGCTGGACCTGTTGTGAGACCCGGCAAAGATGTGAGTTTTGACAGCATCGCCGATGGTGACGCGGTCATCGGGTTCGGCAATTTGAGCTGCTCTTCCCAAACGTCCATCATTTGGTCCATCGTCTTAACTTGGATTTCGGCGACGCTTTTCAATTGTGTGCGGGCGGCATCGACGATCTGCGTTGGCCACCCAAGTGTCTTCGCGGCCACCGCCATCTGGTCGAGGACGCGCTCGCCATTTTTCTGGTTCGTGTCGGCAATCTCGTTTCGCCAAGTGGCCAATGCCTTCAAGGCTGCGTTCGCGCCTTCTTGAGCCTCTTTGGTGAGCCCGGAGGCGGCCACAGGATCGAAGGCGCGAGGTTTGGTCTCAAAGAAGCTCACAGACATGACCTGTTCTCCTTGATCGACTTCCCACCCTGCCGAACGCTTTTACGAGGCACCCCGAAAGCGCTTGATGCAGATCAAGGGAATGCCGGGCGAACGGGGTTGAGCGGCGGTCGGGGATGTCTGCTATTCCGCCGCCGTTAGCGGGATAACAGACACGCGGCGAAGCGATTGAAAATGGTGCGAATGGCCCGAAGGCGACATCGGCATTCAGGCCCAAGGGGTCAATCATCGATAAGCTCTGCATCGAGTGAGAGGGTCTCGGGAACAGACAATCCGAGCTCGTCAGCCGCCTTCGAATTGATAGCGAGGTTAAACTTCGTGGCAAATTGAACCGGGAGTTCGCCTGGCCTCGTACCTCGCAGTATTCGATCCACATAACCCGCGCCATCCCGGAATTGTGCAGTCAAGTCTGGTCCATAAGACATGAGCCCACCACGCATCACATAGTTCTTGACGGCGAATATGGCCGGTACCCTGTGTTTCGCGGCGGCGCTAATGATCTTTGCGCTGTTTGAAGAGACAAATCCTCCGTCAGGGAGAATGATGAGGCCCGCATTCCCGCTTGCACCAGTGCTCAAAATTGCGGGTTCGATCTGATCAGCGGCGCGCACAGGAACAGCTTTTACCGAAACGAAGAGCTTGCTTGCCATTTCGATTGCAGCCTGAATATAAAAGGCTGCATAAGGCGAAGTCTCTGGATTGAACAACACGCTCACCTCATTGAGGTGCGGGGCAAGCCGTTTCAGCAGACTTAGCCATTTGCCGCTAAAGGAATGTTCGTAGAGAGCGAAGCCGGTGATGTTACCGGATGGCCGAGCCACACTCGAAACAAGGCCGGTAGCTACCGGATCAGACAGCCCGACGAAAACGATCGGTATGGCTTGCGTTGATCGCTGCAACACTCGAGCAGCCGTCGTATTCGTAACCAAAATAACTTTAGGCTCTAAGGCTATAAGCTCGCGCGCGCACACTTCTTGGTTCGCAAGCACTGGACCGGGCCAGCGCACCTCCAGCCGAAAATTCTGGTTTTCAATCCATCCCAGTCCAGAAAGGGCCTCGCGGAATGCGCGAACGCGCCTTTCTGCATCAGTGTCCGATGCAGCATTGCCTGTCAAAACTGCGACGACGGGCAACCTCTCTTCCGCTGCTGAAGCAGGGAAAAATACCATGGCGCTGCCAAAGAGCGGCAGAAAATGGCGCCGCGTGAGCGTCATGTCCGTCCTCAAGTCGGGAAGTCCACGTTTCGTAAACTTGCAAGACAATATGTCCGCATCGCGGAGGCCGACCAGCCGGGAAGCGAGCGTTCTGATGAACTTCATTGCCCTGCGCTCAGAGAGCCACATTGTCCCTAGGGACAATGACCCTAGAGGAAGTCATTGAGAGATCGGCATAACGAGCTGCTCGAACCCAATCGTTGGTCTGAATGAGTTCACTTACAAAATGGGAACTGAAATCTACGGCGAAAAGCAGCCTGCAGAGTACGTTATCAGGTCAAAAGAGGGGCTGTACGAAGCTAAAAGTTGCTCCCCGGTGGTCGCCCCCAGATCGGTGCGCTTCACTTGGTCGGCGACATTTTTTGGCTGGAGGACGGCGCGACGCATCGATTTACGACAGAAGACCGACCCGCCGTTGATGGTTTCGCATGATTTCGGCCCCATGCCGGCAAGATGCGCCGGCCGGCGCGGGACAGGCAGGCCGCTACAGATTGCGGTGGAAAAACCGCGACGGGCACAAGGGGAGTGAGCGGTCGCGGCTGTAGGCAACGCAATGCGGAAAGGCGTTTGGCTTGACCCAGATCAAACTAATTCGTCTCTGGCGAAGTCTGGTTTGGAGGACCGCTTATGAAGCAACCGTAGCAGCGTATGAGGTTGGGCTATCTAACTGGAGGATAGAGATCGACATGGTCGAATTTGAACTCCTTCGGGACCAAGGCGTCCTCATTGTGTCCCCCAACGGGCCGCTCTCAGGAGCCGATTTTGCAAGGCTCGCGCAAGAGATCGATCCATTCATCGCGTCGAATGGGAAACTGAACGGCCTTATGGTCTGTGTGAAAGATTTTCCCGGATGGGACGGCTTCGGCGCACTTATATCGCATCTCGGGTTCGTCCGGGATCATCAACGCAAGATCGACCGCATAGCGGCTGTGACCGATAGCGAGGCCCTTAAGGCCATGACACATGTCTCCAACTACGTTGTGTCGCCTCAGGTCCGACAGTTTCCTTCCGATCAGAGGACGGAGGCGCTGGCGTGGCTGGAAACTGGGCGATGATCCCTATCAGAGCCGTCATCGCGGCTTGATTGATCGCAATCCACGGCGTCATTGGCGATCCGGCCAAGTACGGTTGAGAGATGAGGTGACGCTGGCAATAGCCACGGAACCTTAGGCGAGTGGCGGCTCGTCGTTCTTGTCAGCCATCCGCTGGCAGCGAGCGGCGATCTCGGTGCGGACATCAAACACCGCCAGCTCGATGCGCCGCCTCGTCGCAAGATCACCATGCGGCGCACACCTTCCCGGCCGGTTCCCCAATGCGCTCAGTACCACGCCAGCGAACTCGTCAATCACGGCATCGTAAACCTCTTTCGGGACGAGCTCGCGTTGCATCTCGGCAATGCGCAGCCGCAACAGGGCCGCCTTCGCGGCACATGCTCGATATCGGCCGATTGGCGCGGCGATTGCCGCCGCTGGCGCCTGAGGAAGCGAACGTACGCCACACGGGACGCATCGAGATCGAACTTGCCGTCGGGCAGCTGCTGGAACACCTGCTCATCGGCCAGAACTGTCAGGTCGAGATGGAGCGCCAGTCCCGCAGCGCCGACGTTTGCTGGCTTTTGGGATCGTGGGCGGGAGGCGACGGGCAGGCGATCATTGCCGACGGTCTCGGTCATCGTGTTCGCTCCTGTTGCGTCGCGGTAGGATGCTCCGCTTGCAGCGTCGGCGTGAAGGCGGATTGCAGTGCGTGTCTCCGTTCCCCTTTTCGATGGATCAAGGTCAAGAACCGGAAGCATCTGCGAGAGCGGTGATGGAGTAGTCGTTCACGTAGATGAGCGTGAGGATTGTTTGATCCAAGTCAAGGCCGCGAAGCTCCCGCACGCGAGGCTTCGGACAGACCCGTGGCTCGGTGCGATGTGCGGTGTCCGCGGTGTTCCGCTCTCGAAAGAAGGAGAACGCTAATGTTGCGTCGAATTCTCATCGCTTCGGCAGCCGCAGCCACACTGCTGGTCACCTTCACTCCCGACGACGCATTCGCCCGCGGCGGTCGCGGCGGCGGCATGCGCGCCGGAGGTTTCCACGGCGGTGCCGTGCGAGCAGGAGGCTACCGCGGGGGCGCGGTCGCGGCTCGCGGATACCGGGGCGGCGCTGTCGCTGTGCGCGGCGGGCGCTACGGCTATCGGGGTGCGTATGCAGGGGCATATCGCGGCTACCGCTACGGGGTCGGTGCGGCGGCAGTGGGTGCGGCTGCGGTCGGCGCGGCCGCGGCGGGGACCTACTACCGGGGCGGCTGCGGCTACGACGCGTACGGCAACTATGTTTGCCCCGGCGGGTACTATCCGTACTGAGCGGCGCGACGCCGTTTAATTGCTATGGGGGCATGGCGGACACGCCCCCATCGCGATCAATGAGAACGCGTCCTCGGCAGACTGTTGCCAAACCCGCAACTGCAACCACGAATTTTCTCGCGGCAGATATTCTCAATAGGGGCGTCGCGCGTACCCCGCGTTTTCTGCGCGCCCCAGAGGACCCCAAAGGTGCTGTAACGGCCGGTGCTTACGTTACGCCTCGATAGGTTCTCCAGCTTGCCAGTCGCTCGGCCACATCGGCGATCTCGTTCGGCGCCCCGATCTTTAGTTTTCCAAGCAGGCGGGTACGCTGTTCGGCGACTTGCTCTGCTGTACCACCAATATGCCTGGCGATCTGAGCATCCGTTTTGCCGGCGGCCAAGCGCCTCAGGAGCTGCTTCTCGCGTGGACTGAGCGGCAGGTTGGTCATGGCAGTTTCTTGGACCTCGACAAGCGCAGACTCTTCTATCGCTGTTTTCGCGCGCAATCGTTTCCGATCGACGGCGACGCGGTGATCGCCCGCCACGACGGGATGTCGGACTTTTGCGCGCGGGGAGGGCTTCTCGAAGCAAGACTGGGGCCGCCTCTCACTGCAAGCGCATGAACCTATGCGTGAGCGTTGATTTGGATCAATACTGCCAACGGTCTGAGTGGAGGGGTATTGTGCCGACTTGGAGGACGTTCCAATGCGCACATTGGCTTTGACGCTTTTGACGATTGGTATCGCTTTAACAGTAGGGCACGCCCGGGCTCAAAGATATGATCCGGCTTTTCCCGTTTGCTTGTATGTCGTCTCTTTCGGAGCCAGCCCCTACTATAGATGCAGCTACACGACGATGGACCAATGCAGGGCGTCGGCCAACGGTCAGATGTGCATCCTCAACCCGTATTACGCTGGTGCGACGGCACAGGTGAGAGAGAACAATCGGCGCTATTCTCGCCAAGCCGGATCACGATCGCCCGCGCACGCTGTGACGAGATCGAACGCGCGACCTGAGCCACCGATAAACTACCGGACCGCACCGTACAATCAAAACCATGAACCGTATTACGGAGCTTCCCAAGGTTACGCGCCTGGCGAGAAACAACGATTTCTCGAAAGTGTGAGACGGCAGATGTAAAGTCCGACATAGTGGGTCGCTGCAGCCGGCCCGCCAATTGTCTGCAACCGTCCTGTATCGGCTCGACACTCGGGCCAGCTCGACCAGCTTGCGCGCTGCGGCGGCGTGCCATTCGGGCGCATCGTGCACCTTGGGCGGCAGAGCAGCGATGTACTCGCCGGCGTCGCGCAAGGTCAGCAGCTTGCGGTCGGCGATCTCAAAACAGCGGCCCCAGCCTCGATCGGTCATTCAGCCTAGCCCCACGCCCGTTCGGAATTAAGGGCTTGTTTTCACCAGACATGCTATTTTATTCCCAAAATCAATTGCCAGGGGAGGACCGCAATGCTTGCGGAAAAATTCTTTCTGGTTCTGGAGACGATTAAAAGTCACTCGTCCGATGAGGGTGTGAGGATTGTCAGTTCAACGCCGCAAGTCCCGGCGAAGCTGCCAACCAAGAAATAAAGCGCGAGGCAGCCTCAGTTGGCGGCCTCTGCATTCAAGACCCGGACATAGGTGCGGCTCTCGTGCAGCTCGAGCCAGCCGCGCTCGACCGCCATCTTGATGCCCGCACCGAACTCAGGGCCGGTGGCTTTCAGTGTGTAGAGGAACGGCGCGTTGATCTTCTCGATATGGATTCGGCCGTTTTGGACGGGCTCAATGCCAGCGGCGATCTCGACGAGCTTACGCGCGGCGGATTCCGGATCGGCGAAGGGGCGTTCGGCGGTGAGTTTCATGAGCGGGCCGACGTAAGTCTTAGAACGCCCGCAGCGGCAACGACAACTGCACGCCAAGCGCCCGTCCGGTGAAGCGCTCGATGAACTCCTGCACCGCCGCGGACACCTCGCGCCCTTCGTCGGCCACGCGCTGCGACAGCTCCTCGGCAACCTCTCTCGATGCGTCGCGTGACCAG
>NZ_JBANBA010000148.1:0-16064 GCF_059803475.1 Bradyrhizobium sp. UFLA05-89
CCCAAAAGCCCCGCCGGGGGAAAACCTACCCCCTAGGTTGGCGGTCCGAATGCGCAACATAGCGCAAGGACCGTTTGCGCCCGCAGGAGGGAGCAATGAGCAATCGCACATCGGAACGGAGGACGCCGACCGCCGCCGAACGGGAAGCTCGAAAGGTGTTTCGCGATACGCGCGCGAAGGCGCCGGTCGCCGAGTATGAACGCGACCAACAGGCATTCCATGCAAACCGGGAGCGCCTGAAGGCAGAGCGGATCGCTCGAGAAGCTGCGGCAAAACAGAAGCCAAAGATCTGAGGCGTCGAGCGCGCGCTGTGGTTTGTCGTCGACGTTCCGGATCGTCAGTCTCGGAGCAGGCGCGCAATCAGAGGGGGTGGGCACACTATGCTTCGCAACCAACGGCATCTGCCTATGGCTTGGGACCTCATGAATAGGCTCTACCCCCTGGTTCTGGAGCACAGGCTTCCGAGCCCGGTCCGGTACGGCATCTCCGCGGCCATCATGGTGGTGTGTGCCGTGCTGCAGATGGCGCTCCAGATGCAGACCGGGGTGCCCGGATATTTCCTGCTGCTGCCCGGCGTGTTTCTCTCGGGTCTGATCTTCGATCGTGGCTCCGGAATCTTTGCGGCGATCATTGCGGTCGGCGTCGGCGGCTACATGAGCTACGCCGGCGGCTTCGGCCTCGATTTCCTCGCGACGAATTCGCTCTTCGCGATCACGGCGGCCGGGACGGCGACCGTCGCCGAATTTCAGCGCGCCGAGCTCCGGCGGGTCATGCAGGCGGACAAGACCAAGGCCGTGCTGCTGCAGGAGATGGCGCACCGGACCAAGAACAACCTGGCGATCCTCAGCGGGATGATCCGGCTGGAGGCAAGACATGGCGCACCGGAGGTCGCCGCAGCGCTTGAGGCGACCGCCCACCGGTTGCAGGTGATGGCCGAAGTTTACGACCATCTCTCGCGCTCGGTGAACATGCGATTCAAGGACTCGCATTTGTCTGCCCCGTCGGAAGGGCCTGCCCCGCGGCGAACCTATACCCGGAACCCGGTCGGCGGAACCGAAACCTTTCCGCGGCTTCACGTGTTCACGAGAGGGGCGCAGCACACGCGAGGCCCTGCCATGCCCATGCCGATAGGCGATGTGTTTCTCACGGTCGCGGTCATGACCTTGGCCTTCCTCGGCGAAGTCGCGGTGTTCGCTCTCCTTGGCATCTTCTGAAGTATCGCCGTCTCCGTGGCGCGGGTCTGGCCGACGCAACAAGCCATTCTGAAGATCATCCGTCGCAGAGCGCAGGAAAACGCGATGTCCGCCATCGCCGGCAGCAGGAAGATGTTCGGCGGTAGGCACCCCGGATTCGTACGGTCGCAGCGATGCGTGATCGTTTACGATCTGCGGTTATAGCTTCACTCCCATGGACGTCGAATACGACCCGCAGCACGAAGCATTTGCGGCGATGAAGCTCGCCGCCGAAGCCGATGGTGCCGATCGCCAGAGATGGATCAACGCCGCATTGGCGTGGATCGAACTCACTCGCCTGCGCGCGCCGGTCGGTCGCGAACGCCTGGGGAGGGAAGAGTCCCGGCTGGGAATCAGCTATGCAACTGACGTCAGGTGCGAGCCCCAGCGCAGATTGGATTGAAGCGCTGTCATTGCTGCCAGGAAAGACATTGCCCGCGACGCGCTCTGAGGGCACCGAGGCGAAAACCGCGCCTGAGCAGGAGGAACAGAATAGGGCGTTCGGTCGGGGTGTCGGTCGACTTCCTTGGCGAGGAGTCCGGCAGGAGATTGTCGAGACTCTGACGCGTGCGGGCGCGAAGGCCGTTGGGACGAATTGAGCCGAGCCATGCCGGACTGTCCAAAGCCGCTCTTGCAGGCGCAGTTTCCCCGCCGTTGCCACACGTGGGTTGGCGTCAGAGCACGGTCGACACAAGCACAGTCCAGTGGTACAAGCTCCAGACTTGGCGCAAAGGTAAGTTGTTGTTTTTGCTATAGTCTGCTGGATCGAGTTCCAATCCTTTCCTGGGCACCAAGAGCGTGAAATCCAATGCAAATTAGCGAGAGTGTTCGTCGCATTCGCGGATGGCGCCGGCTTCCTGGAGCACTTGGATCGCCCATCCGCGCAGCGTCCGTATCGTTGGTCTTCGCTCACGCGTCGTCAGCATTGACAGCTCCTGATACGACGAATCCTTATGTCCGTCGTCCGTTCCCCGTTAGGGCAGGGCTGGGATTCGGAATGACGAGAGGGCAAGCTTCGGCGTGCAACGAACTGCCCGCTTCTGGTTACGCGCTTGACGTGAACAGCCGGCCGAAGTCTGCATGCGATCCTAGGCGGCTCGCGCGCGGATGCAGTATAAAGAGGGTAGGGGAGGGATCATCCAACTTTCCGTTCGTACAACGGAGTATCTAGGCTGGGAATATCCGGCATGGCCTTACCGGCAATTGCCTGCAGGTCGCCGATCAAGCACGGTCGAATCGATGACGGCCAGGATTTGGGTTTCCCGCTTGGCCCATTGCCGGCCCATAAACTTGCGCTCCTTGTCGAGATCCTCGCGCATATCGTTGAATTTCTCAACGACAGCTTCGACCCGCTGCCGAAACTTCGTGCCCGTCAGGTAGTGATAGACCTGCTCCATCTTGGTCTGCTGGCCCTGCTGAACGAGGCGTGAGCTGCTCACGTCGATCAGACCCTGACGGAGCGCCACGGCGACCGGCAATGCGCAACGCGGATGAGCCACCCATACGCCGTCGACGAGATCAAATTGCTCGATTTGTTTCGGCAGCGCATGGGAGATGATCAGAGCGACGTCGGCGCCGGAACGGCGCTGGTCGTCGCGTAATTTGGCGAGCCACCCATCACTCCACGCCTTGGTGCGTTTGGTTTCCCAAAGGATGATGCCGGCAGATTGGCCAACAGCACCATTCACCTGTTGAATAACGTCCGCCCCGAGCTCACCTTTTCCAACCGGCTCAATCGAGTCGGTCGGAAAACGTCCGCGCAGAAGCTCTTCGAGCTCGAGCTCGAGTACTTCCCCTTGGGATTGCTGTGATCCCTGCTCGGCCTTGCGCTTGAGCTCCTCGATCGTTCGGGACATCGACTCGATGGTCTGGTCCTTCTCGGCAACGCGTAAGCGCGCAGCCTCGTCGGCTTCCTGCCTGGCCTTGATCTGGATTTCGCTGATTGAGGCCTGCACGCGCTTCTCGATTGTCAGGTCGAGTTCGCGCTTTTCCTCTTCGAGTGCGCGCTGCTGTCGCATCAGTTCGGCTTGCTGCTTTTGGGCCTCGGCAAGCTTTGCGTTGTTGGTGAGCAGGTTGGCTCGTAGCTCCGCGGCTTCCGCTTCCTTCGCCTGCAGCTCTGCTGCGGCCGCCTCTCGCGCCTTCTTGCTTTCGGCCGCGACCAGCTGGGCACGTTCGGCGGTCAATCGCTTCGCAACGTGGTCCTCGATTTGCTCGCGGTCCTTAGCGATCTGCTCGCGTTCCAGCCGCAGTGCCTCGGTCTTACGCTCCATCTCTGCATCTTTGCTGGCCAGCTGCTGTTGAAAGCGCTGACGGGTTTCAGCGAGGAGGGGAGCGGCCAACGATTCCGTCAGCCGGATCTCGTGATTGCATTTGGGGCAATGTAGGGTCGTCTCGTGCGAAGCGCCGGTTGCTTTGAAACTCATTACTCACCGTCATCTCTGCAACCGGATTCAACATGATCTGTGCGCGATTGCGATATCGCTCGGCCTAATGTCCACATACGCGTTGTTGATTTCGACTTCGCCGGCGGGTTTTCCACCGACACGTTGAGTTACCCTCAGCGCGAGCAGCCTCGCAGGAGGGTGATCCGAATAAGAACAAAATAGGAACATGGTGTCAATTTTTGGATCCCCCCTGAGTTTATATTTAGGATGGTTTTACTTAGTCTGGCTCCGGAAAATCGATAGAACCTAAACCTTGGAGGAGGTTTGAAGATGTGGTAATTTACTTAGTATGGCTGAGCAAACCGGCAGAAAGCTAAACAAGCTCGAAAGGACCCTCCCGCAGGGCCTGCTGGTCGATGCCGCCTGGATGGAGCGGCATGGATATTCGACCAGCCTGCGCAGCCAATACGTATCGGCCGGGTGGCTGGTTCAGCCGGCGCGGGGAACCTTCAAGCGCCCGCTCGGCGAGCTCTCCTGGCAGAGTGTCGTTGTTTCGCTCCAGCGACTGCTCGGCTCCGATCTCGTCGTCGGCGGACGTACCGCCCTCGAGACTCAAGGCTTCGGTCACTACTTGAGCGAGACGGGTCCTTCGACCGTACATCTATACGGAACGCGGCCTGCTCCCGGGTGGCTCGGCAAACTCCCGCTCAAACAGAAATTCCGCGTTCACCGCACGCAAAGCCTGTTCAAAACGCACGGAAACTCGCCCGGACCAAAGTCGGGGACGACGCGGGAAATACCGGGATCATTTGACTGGCCTCTCACGGCATCGACACCCGAATGTGCGTTCCTCGAACTGCTCGACGAATTGCCTCACCACGAAAGCTTCCATCAGGTCGATGCACTGGCGGAAGGCTTGAGGAGCCTGAGTCCCCGGCGGCTGCAAATGCTTCTGGAGGGCTGCAAAAGCATCAAGGTCAAACGACTGTTCTTCTGGTTCGCGGAGCGGAATCAGCATGCCTGGCTCAAACAGATCGACAAATCGAAAGTCAATCTCGGCACGGGAAAGCGCATGCTCGTCAAGGGCGGCAAACTCGATACCAAATATCTCATAACCATCCCAGACGATCTCAATGCCCCCGTCTGAAAAATATCGGCATCAAGTGGCCTTGTTGATCGAGATGATCCCGTTCGTCGCGGCGGAGCCCGATTTTGCGCTCAAGGGCGGCACCGCCATCAATCTCTTCCACCGCGACATGCCGCGCTTATCGGTCGATATCGACCTGACCTATCTGCCGGTGGCTCCGCGCCCCGAATCTCTTACCGCGATCGATGCGGCGATGAAGCGCATGGCGGCGGCCACCAGAAAAGGATTGCCGGGTGCACAGGTGACGGAAGTCGTCAACGCTCGTGAAAAGATCGTCACCAAGCTGACTGTCCAGAAAGGTGATGCGCAGGTCAAGATCGAGGCCACGCCGGTGATCAGGGGCTGCGTCTTCGAGCCAGAGTTGCGCGACGTGTCGCCGAGCGTCGAAGAAACATTCGGCTTCGCACAGATGAAAGTCGTGTCGTTCGCCGATCTATACGCCGGCAAGCTTGTCGCGGCGCTCGACCGGCAGCATCCGCGTGACCTCTTTGATGTCCGCGATCTGCTCGCCAACGAAGGCATCACAGACGATCTCCGCAAGGCGTTCATCGTCTACCTCATCAGCCATGACAGGCCGATTTCCGAGGTCGTGGTTCCTCGTCGCAAGGACATCCAGCACGAATTCACGCACGGCTTCGCGGGCATGACCGCCGATGGAGTAACCTTGGACGAGTTGCTCGAAGCCCGGGAGATGCTGATCGCTGAACTCGCGGGAAAAATGCCCCAAGCTCACAAGGATTTCCTCATAGGGTTCAAGCGCGGCGAGCCCGATTGGAGCCTGCTGGGCGTCGCCGGCGCGGCGGAGCTGCCGGCGGTGCGCTGAAAGCAGATCAATCTGGACAATCTTCCTGCCGAGCACCGGGCGAAGCTAGTCGCACAGCTCGAGGAAGTCTTGCGCAATGCCTGATCGCGCGATCGCGCATCGGATCAAGTAATTGTTCGTGGAAATGCCAGCTCACATAGCCGCTGTGTCACGCGCTGGCGCTGCGCGAGCTCGGTGACTGACGGATCCCAATCACCGAGATGGGTTCCGATGTCGATCATGATCGACGTGAGCGCACGGCGGCGATGCCACGCCCTCGGTGGCCCCGACCTCCGCCATGAGGTTTGTCCGCGCGGGGAATGTGCTGTCCGCTGATCGGACAACGGCCGTCGTAAATTCAGACAGTTTGCAATGAAGTGCGCCGGAAAAGTGCTGAGAACGCGTGACTTCGCAATTGGCACGAGCCTTGCGGAGGCGATGCCTTAGCTTGGAACGAGAACAACTCTCTTCAGGCAAAGGAAATAAAAATGCCAACGAACGTCCGCTATTCCAACGTGCTCTCCTGGGTGCACTTTGGCGATCTGCATATCACCGATCGTGACGAGCAGAACTATCAGGATTTCCTGACGCTCATCGCGCAGGCGAACACCAACCTCTCTGGCGGAATCGACTTCGCCGTCCTTCCTGGTGACAACGCCGAGGACGGAACCGAGGAGCAGTTTCTCCTCGTCAAGCAGGCGATCGAACGCCTGACCATCCCTCCCGAGATCATTCCCGGCGATCACGATGCGAAGACCGGCAGCCTCGATCTCTATTGCCGCTGCTTGGAGCCCGCGCTTTGGCGCAGCCGCTCGATCAGCTCTTATCGGTGCCTGTTCCTCAATGCTCGAGACAACGGGCGCCCGAAGGGTTTTGGGATCGGTCTCGCCCAACTCGAGTGGCTCGCACGCGAGTTGCAGGCGGCCGATGCGGGTGAGCAACGGCCGGTTCTCTTCGTGCATACCTATCCGAGCGAACTAGGAAGCAGCGCGGACACAGTGCAGGCGCTGATGCGGAAGCATCGCGTCATCATGGTCGACATGGGCACACGCACTACAACGAAATCGCCAAGGACGGCCAGACGATCTATGCCGCCACGCGCTCGACTGGCCAGATCGAGGAGGGACCGGTCGGCTTCTCCATTGCCAATCTCGACGATGGCGTGGTGAGTTGGAAGTTCAAGCCAATCGGCGGCTGGCCGTTCGTCATGATCACGTCGCCCGCCGATCAAGCCTTCATCGTTGATCCTGACCAGCCCGAGCAGGTGGTGCGCGGCGTCACCGAGGTGCGCGTCAAGACCTGGGACGCTCTGGGGGTTGTTTCCGCTATGTGCCGTATCGATGACGGCTCGTGGCAGCCGATGCAAAGGAGCGGGACCAGCACGACCTGGGGCTGCGTCTGGGACTCCCGTGAGTCGGCGGATGGCGTCCATCACGTCGCAGTCCAGGTCAAGACCGCGGATGGGCGCGAGGCTTCCGACACGATCTCCGTGCTGACGAGCCAGTCAGGCCGCTATGAGCTGCCGCCGTACCTGCCAGGCGACGATGCCAATGCGATCGGGGCTTATCCGGAGAAAGGCATTCTTGGAACGCAGCTCGGCCCGAACAAGAACGGTCGCAAGTGGTGAAGGTATTCGTATCGCCCCACGAGTCTGGCCAAGTCGCTGTTGTAGCGGGAGACCAACCATGCGATGGGCGTCCCTTGACTGGCTCAACTTCACTCTTGCCGACGTCAGGGGCTCGTTGGGGCCATACCTCGGAATTTTCCTATTGACCGAGCGGCATTGGGACCCGGCGACGATCGGCATCGTCGCCACGGTCGCCGGAATTGTGGGGCTGGTCGTTCACGCACCAATTGGCGCTTTCATCGACGCGACGCGTTGGAAACGTGGGGCGGTTGTGGCTGGACTTGGCGTCCTGACTGCAAGCGCGCTCGCCATCGCGACTGCGCCAAACGTTCCTGTTGTGCTGACGGCACAGACGATGATGGCCGTGGCCGGCGCCTTCTTCGGCCCGGCGATTGCCGCGATCACCCTCGGTATTCTGGGATCACGCGGTCTCGCTTACCGCACGGGTCGGAACGCTGCCTTCGATCATGCCGGCAATGTGTCGATTGCCATTGTGGCTGGCGTCGTGGGCTGGTGGTTCTCCCAGAGCGCGGTCTTCTTTCTGGTTCCGATCTTTTCCGTGCTGGCAGCTCTTTCGGTACTGTCGATCCCGGCCAGCGCCATCGATCACGCGCGGGCGCGCGGTCTCGACCGAACCGATCCAGTCGGCGGCGAACAGCCGTCTGGCTTGAGCGTGCTGCTCACATGCAGGCCACTGCTGATCTTTGCGGTCTGTGTGGCGCTGTTTCATTTCGCCAACGCCGCGATGTTGCCATTGGTCGGGCAGAAGCTGGCACTCGCGCACGAGGGCCAGGAGACGCCGTTGATGTCGGCCTGCATCGTGGCGGCGCAGGTGGTCATGCTGCCGATGGCGCTGCTTGCGGGGGCCAGGGCCGACGCTTGGGGACGCAAGCCGATCTTCCTCGCGGCCTTTGCGATCTTGCCGCTCCGCGGGGTGCTCTATACAGTCTCCGATGATCGCTTGGCTCATCTCCGTACAACTGCTCGATGGGGTCGGCGCCGGCATCTTTGGGGTACTGACGCCGCTGGTGCTGGCCGACCTGATGCGCGGGACCGGTCGCTACAGCGTGAGTCAGGGCGCGGTGGCGACGGTGCAGGGGATCGGCGCTTCCCTCAGCAACACTGTCGCGGGTGTGATCGTCGTAAAGGCCGGCTACAGCGCCGCCTTCTTAACGCTTGCCGGCGTCGCGCTCGCGGCCTTCTTGGTCTTCCTGATCGCAATGCCCGAAACGGGAGAGGCGCCGAGAAACAGCGGCACGGGCCCCTGACAACGGGCGAGCCTGCGCAAGCAGCGGCGCCTGGCACCATGTTCGGTTGGGGGGTGAACCCACGTTGTCCGGGGATCCGCACTGTAATGGTAACCCGGATTGTCGTTCGTGGGTTGTTGCCGGAGAACGGGCCGTGAGGCGGCTTGAAGTAGCGTTGTTCGACGAGGATGATCGTACACGTGAATCAAGGGATGGCCAGATTGCTCGGAGATTGTCATGCGCTGCCGCTCCCTATGACGCAAAGGCGTCCCTCGGGCGCCTGATCAGGATTGGTCGTCAAATCTTGAACCTGGCAGACAGAGCCGTACCGCGTTCGATTATCGGCTGGTTCGTCGTCTGCTGGAGTGGTTTCCTTCTCGCTTCCGTCGTCGTCGGTGCGCTGCTGCTGTCGCTCTACGAGCAGTCGACCACGGAACAGCTGCGACGGGCATCAGCGGCCGTGGCCCATGGCTCCGATGCGATCGCGGCGCGCTACCAGTTCTTCACCACCGGTGCGACACGCGCACCGGCGGATGTCCACGACCCTGACCTGACTCGTGGCTTGACCGGGGTGGTGCAGATTGCGCTGCGTGACCTCAATGGCGTCGAGGGCGGGATCTGGCAGAAGGGCAAAGGCTCGCCTATGCGTTCCCGACCTATGAGGGGACCGGACAGAAGACCGATCTGCCGGAAGCTGAGCTGCCAAGCATCCGCGAAGCCGCTGACACTGCGGCGCTCGACGGCGCGCCTTTCGACCGCCGCCGGGAAGGCCGGGCACAGACCCTGCTGCTCCATGCCTGCCCTCTGCCCGGACCTGTTCCAGGTCTGTCTGCGTGGACCATGGCCCGCGTGCCGACCACGGGCGGGCAGGCCTATATCCAGGCCATGGCGGGACTGAGCGTTCTGCTTCTCGTCGTGCTGGGGTCTGCCGCCTGGCTTGGGCGCTTGCTCCTTGGCTGGTCGCGACGGCTACAGCGGGTGGAAGCGGCGCTCACCAGCAGCAACGATGAGCTACCCAAGCTCGACCTCACCGGACAGCGGGATTGAATCGATCGGATTGTCGAAGCTATCAACCGCGCGGGTATCCGCCTGGCTGAGGCCCGCCGGACCTCCGAGGCATTGGTGCGGCAAGTGGCCGAGGCCAACCGTCTCGCCACACTGGGGCGTGTCGTCGCCGGCGTCGCGCATGAGATCCGTAACCCCATTGCGGCGATGCGGCTCAAGGCCGAGAATGCTGTCGCTGCCGGCCCCGATCTCGCACGCAAGGATAACGCCCTTCGGGTCATCGTCGAGCAGATTGGTCGCCTGGAAACTCTGCTCCGCAATCTCCTGAGCTCAGTCCAGCGCGCACCGCTGGTCGCGGTGCCGGTCAAAGATGTGGCCGCCTTCCTGACGGAGCGCATCGAGCTGTTCCGCGAACAAGCGGCCGCGCAGGGGCTCGAGCTCGAAGTCTGCGGAGGTGGCGCCGAGGCGCGCTTCGACCCCGCACGAATCGCGCAAGCGATCGACAATCTCATCCTCAATGCCATCCAGAACACGCCGGCTGGTGGTCGCGTGACGCTCTCTGCGGAAAGGATAGGGGATCGCATGGCTTTGTCCGTTGCTGACACCGGCCGCGGAGTCCCCGAAGAGGTGCGAGCCCACCTATTTGAGCCAGGACGTTCCGAGGGTACGGGTCTTGGCCTTGCCGTTGTACGGGAGATCGCCGAGGCGCATGGTGGGACGGTGCGGGCCGTTCACAAAAGTGATGGGACCATATTTGTATTGGAGCTGCCATGGCGACCGTCCTGATTGTCGACGATGACGCAGCGCTGCGAGAAGGGCTGGCCGAGACGCTGAGTGATCTCGGCCACCGCGCGGTCGAGGCGCCGAGCGGACGGGTCGCTCTCGATCTCGCCAGCCGCGAGCGGTTCGATGCAGTCCTGCTCGATCTTCGGATGCCGGGGATGGATGGCCTCGAAGTTCTTCGGCGCCTGCGTGCCGACCCCGCTAAGGCGCCGCCTGTCGCGATCCTTACCGCCTACGCCAGCGCTGCCAACACCATTGAGGCGATGCGGCTGGGCGCCTTCGATCATCTCACGAAACCGATCGCTCGCGCCGATCTCGATTTCCTGATGTCGCGGATGCTGCGGGCGCGGGCATATTCCGACGCGACGCCTGCGTCCCGCGCGTCACCGCCAGATGATGATCTGGTCGGCTCAAGCGAAGCGATGCGCGCGGTACAGAAGACAATTGGGCTCGTGGCCGACAGCGATGCAACTGTTCTGATCACCGGCGAGACCGGAACCGGAAAAGAGCTGGTGGCGCGCGCCATTCACCGGCATGGACGGCGCGGCAGTGGGCCGTTCATCGCCGTGAACTGCGCCGCGATTCCGAGAGACCTGCTTGAGAGCGAGCTGTTCGGTCACGTGCGCGGGGCGTTCACCGGCGCCCTTGCCGAGCGCAGCGGCGCATTCCGCGATGCCGACAAGGGTACGCTGTTTCTCGATGAGATCAGAAGCGCTGTAAGCACAAGACCAACGGCCGAACGGAGACGAGCGCGTTCGCACTCGCATGGAAAGCGGGCGAAACAGGCTGCTTCGCCGGTCGTTGGCTCGATTTTGCCCGCGACTGTTCGCGTGAATCGCTCGCATTGACCGTCATCACCGCAAATATTTCCGCATGCGCGTTGCCAACGAAGCGATCATTGCTCGGCGCGGAAAACAAAGCTTGTTTCGTTTCATTGACTGGATCGCGATCGCTTTTACCATCGGCAACGTTCAAGCGGGGTCGTTTCACCATGCGGCAATCCGATCCACAAATCGTTCGCGAAGCAGCCCGGCTGATGTGCGTGCGGTGTTGTGCCGGCGTGATGGCGGAGAGCTGTACCGCCGGGATCCGTGTGCCGCTGACCGTTTAGCTGCTGACGTGATTCCCCAGGATCAAACTCAAGACGTCACCATCACTCTTCGCCGCCGCGCGCACCACCGGTGCATGGCGGAGCTTTGTTCATCACAACGAGAGATCAAGATCATGAGCAACACGACCACAATCGACAACGTCATTCCGCGCGCTGACATCGTCAAAGCGCGGCTCGGGGCCGAGATCCGGAACGTCAAGTTGTCCGGTGATCTGTCCGACGACGTCATTCGCGCCGTCAACCAGGTGCTGCTCGAGCACAAAGTCATCTTCGGATGCAGCAACCCGGCGGGGGTTCTTTGGGTCAAATGCGGCGATGCGCGACGTGCAGCCGGACTCTGACAGGATGCTGCTCGCCGGATGGACCGCGGATGCGCTGCCCACGTTGCTATGACACAGGTTGGGTCTGCGAGGCCCATCCCGAGCGGCCTTGGGAAGGAGGTCCTCGCGCATGCGGTTGTGGAGCGCCCGGTAAGCCCTGCCCGGTCTGCAATCGCCCCCATCATTTTCGGCCGGTTGGCTGGACGTCTGCTTATCCCCCAGTAGCGGCGGAATAGCAGACATTCCTCAACCGCCGCTTGGGCCGAAAGGCGACATGAGAAATTAAGGAGGCCGTCAACTGAAGCGACTTCGTTTTAATTGTCCGCCTCGGCGACAGCCGAGCCGTGCCTCCATAGCGATAATGGGCTTTGTCGCGGTCGTCTTTACGGGCTATGGATCGTGGTACCCGACGACTAGGCTATCACCGAGCCGCGCTGGATCGGACGCGCGATAGTTTGGCGGCAATGCCTCAAGATTGTCCGCTGAATTTAGGCCAGGGACCATGACCTAAGGGTGCTTACTGGTTGCCGACGTATCTCTTATCGGCAGCGCACGCCTGTGTGCGGCTGCGTCCTTCTGAAATGCAAGCGGCGCTGCCGCACTCGCGCAGCGAATCGCAGGATTTGGGTGCTGCAACGCGCGCTGATTTCGCGGCCGCGAACGCCAAAGGCTTGAGCGCGCCCGCACACGCCTATGGCTTTCTGCTTGTCAAACAGGCTTCGCAAGACCAGAATTCAAGAGCAGACGTACATGAGCGCTTATTCCGATAATTCGAATAATTACGGGGCTGAGCCATGAAAAGATATTCTGTCGCATACGCCACGTTGTTCGGTCTGGGCTGCACGCTCGCAGCATCAAGTCATGCGCAAGAAGTCAAGCTGCAGGATCAATGGTCGCCTCCGCGCGAGGCGAAGGTTTCGCCGGTCACTCAAGACCAGCTCAATGCAGCGGACAAGAATGCAACGAACTTTCTGCTGACCAACGGCAACTACGCTCAAACACGCTTTCATCCCGCAAAGCAGATCAACCGCGACAATGTGAAAAACCTGCACGTCGCCTGGATCTTCCAGGCCGAGGTCAAGGAATCCCTCGAAACGTCGCCCATTGTGATCGATGGTGTGATGTACGTGACGACATCGTTCAGCCATGTCTATGCGATTGACGCCAAGACGGGCGAACAGCTCTGGCACTATAGCCACAAGATGGGGCCCATAACGACCTACTGCTGCGGTCCCAACAATCGCGGTGTCCAGGTTCTCGGTGACAAGGTTTACCTGGCTACGCTGGACTCCAAGCTGGTGGCATTGGATGCGAAGACCGGCGAAGTCGTCTGGAGCAGCGATATCGCTGATCCCGAGCTCGGCTACAGCGAGACGATGGCTCCGACGGTCGTCAAGGACAAGGTCTTGATCGGCACCAACGGCGGCGAATACGGTGTCCGCGGCTTTGTCAGGGCCTATGATGCGAAGACCGGCAAGCTGCTCTGGAATTTCGACACCATCCCAGAAAATTCCGTCGGCGTCTGGGCAACCACGGACGCTACTGGGCGCGACATGCATCGCGATATCCAGGCTGAAAAGGACCAACTCGCCAAGATCGGCGACCCCTACAAGAGGCTGGGCGGCGGCGTCTGGCAAAATCCCGCTGTCGATCTCGCCACCAACCGGATCTATTTCGTGGTCGGCAATCCATCTCCCGACCTCGACGGTGCGCCGCGCCCCGGCGACAATCTCTACACCAACTCGCTGGTATCGCTTGACTTGGATACCGGAAACTTCGTCTGTCACCTTCAGTATATTGCCCACGACGTCTGGGATCTCGATGCCGCGAGCCCGCCGGTGCTGGTGGATGTGCAGGACAAGGACGGCAAGACCATTCCGGGCGTGATCCATGCTGGCAAAACCGGTCACGTCTATGTTCACGACCGGAAAGACTGCAGCCTGATCCGGTTCTCTGAGGCGATGGTGCCGCAGGAGAATATGTGGACCTTGCCGACCAAGGAAGGCGCGCGCATGCTTCCAGGGGCAAACGGCGGCGTCGAATGGTCGCCGATCGCTACCGACCCCGGACAGGGGCTCGCCTACGCCATCAATTTGCATCAGCCCATGCACTACCGGGTCGAGAACTCGCCCTATCCGAACGGCAAGCTCTGGCTTGGCGGCGCCTTCACGGCCATTCCAGGTGAAAAGCAGGCGGGAAATATCACCGCCGTCGACTACAACACCGGCAAGATCAGATGGCAGGTGAACACGCCAGAGCCGATGATCGGCGGCATTCTCGCCACCGCGGGCGGTCTGGTCTTTGCTGGTGAAGGCAACGGCAAGTTCGCCGCCTACGACTCGTCCACCGGCAAGGAACTGTGGAGCTTCCGCGCCGGTGCGGGCGTCAATGCACCGCCGTCCAGCTATTCGGTGGGCGATAGGCAATATATCGTGGTCGGCGCGGGCGGTAACACTCAGGTGAACTTCAGGCGTGGCAACAACATCATCGCCTTTACGCTCGATTGAACGAACGTCGCGATCACAGATGCGGGGCCAGAGTCGGCCCCGCTTCTGTAAACCCCCCGGAATTCGACGGTCTGCAATGTGAACTGGGTGATTTCGATCGGGACGATCCTCGGGGCATTGTTGACCGCAGCCCCCGCCTTTGCACAAAGCATCGCGGAAAAAGTCGAGGTGTGCGCCGGCTGTCACGGCCAGGACGGCAAGCCGAGCGACAAGGCGATTCCCATCATCTGGGGACAGCAAGCCGGCTACACCTACATCCAGCTGCGCGACTTCAAACGGGGTGACCGCAAGAGCGAGATCATGCAGCCGATTGCGTCGTCCTTCGAGAAGGACGAAATGCTAGCGATCGCAGAGTATTTCGCTCAAAAGCCGTGGCCTAACCTGGGCCAGCCGCGGTCGCCAAAGGATGTTGCGCAGCGGGCGCTCAGCGCGGAGCACTCGGTGGGCTGCACCAGCTGTCATCTCGAGCAATTTCAGGGTGCTGGCACCGTACCGCGGCTGGCTGGGCAGAGCCAAGAGTACCTCGCCAAGACAATTACCGATTTCCGCACCCGCGCGCGTGGCAACAATCCCGGCATGACTGACCTGATGCGCGCCACGCCTGTCGACGATCTTGCGGCGCTCGCGCAATATCTCGCTGGTCTTTAGACTAAAGCTCGATGAAATTGGGAAGGGTCATCATCGCGCTTTAGCTTCTTGTTTGAGCTTCGCAAACGCGTTCCGCGTTTGTCGCAAGGGAAAGCCGCTTCACACTTTTCCGGATGATGCTCTAGGACGCCCCCTCGCTACGGTGCGCCCAGTCGATTACGCAACAACGATAGTGAGGTGAGATCCGCGGCGCGTTTGCCCGCGTTGTCCTTGAGCGAAGGATCGGCGCCCCGCGCAAGCAGGAGACTGGCGATCTCAGCGTGCCCGCCTTCGGCGGCGATCATGAGAGCCGTCCGGCCGCGGGCATCGCGATCATCGATGTGCGCGCCTGAATCCAGTAGATAGCTCACAACCTTGACAGCCTCCGTCTCCGGAATTGTTTCATCCGGACCCGCAGCCCACATCAGCAGCGTCAAATCATTCGGATAGCGGGCATTGATATCGATGTTTCGCGAAAGCAGGCGCTTCACAATGTCAAGCCGGGCGCGGGCCGCCGCGTAGACAATTGGCGGTTTTCCGGTGTCGTCGGGCACACCTTGGTCAGCGCCATGTGCCAGCAGCGTTTCGACGATTGCGTCGCTGCCTGCATAAGCGGCGGCTGCGACCGGAGATACTCCACTGCGTCCGGTGAGTGTGACATCGGCGCCGCGTTCAATAAGTCGCCGGGCGACCGCGAGATGGCCGCGTTCAGCCGCGAAGTATAGCGCCGTTGCGCCCGCGAGATTGCGCGCATCAATTGGAGCGTGACGCGCAAGCAAAAGATCCACCATTTCCAGATGGCCAGATCGCGCGGCGTGGCTGAGCGGGCGGGCTCCAAACCGGTCGCGCGCGTCCACTGATGCGCCATAGTCCAGTAGCCCGGTCGCCAGCTCGGTACAATTCTCGTCCGCTGCAGAGAATAGAAGTAAGGATACCTCCATTGCAGTGACCTGAGATTGCGCGGGTTGAAACCGACGGCCGATTTCCTGACATCTTTCCGAGGCGACGGTCGCCGACGAAGTGCCAAGTACGAGCAATGCGGCCGAGCATAGAGCTCCAACGTGCCGGGACAAGAGACAACCCTCCCTCGCCATTCTTCATGCAACATGACACAGCGCGCGGTGGATGCCAAGTTGGCCGACATCCCTAAAGCCGCCGACTCAAAGTGCACCAGACTACGAAGCACTTCTGCTTGTGTGCTGGTTTTTGGACGCCGGCAAGAAGGAGGCTCCGCAGGGTCAACTGACCGGCGTCCAAAAAGCGCCAAGGCAC